>JAYWIH010000028.1:0-4876 GCA_043789005.1 Sphingobacteriales bacterium | reverse complement strand
GGTCATTCGTTCCAGTCGCAGTCGGCGCGGTTGCTGCACCTCACGCCCTCGGTAAAGTCGGTGGAGATTGTTGATTCCAGGGGCAACCGGCGCACGGCGGCGGTTTCGGCAGGCCGGTAGGCGTTTGGGAATGGTATCCTTCAAAAAGGCAAAATCCGCTTGATTTGTCATTCCGACGAAGGAGGAATCCGCTGCCAACCGCGCACGAAACTCCGGGTTTGTCGGCACATGAAGGACGGATTCCTCCTCCGTCGGAATGAAAATAGTATCTTCTGGAAAGCCCAAACCCCCACCGACAAAACCGGCCCGGACTATAAAGTACGGGCCGGTTTTGTTGCTCCCCTTCGGGGTCGGGGGCTGTTTCATTCCTCCCGTTGGATGCTGTACCAGTCAATGTTGCGCGTCAGGTACATGATTACCGCCAGAATCAGCAGCAGCCCGACACTGCCCAGCAGCAGCGCGTAATCCTGAAGTTGCAGCAGCGAATAAAAAAATCCGTAGAGGATTGCCAAGATTCCGGCAATGAGTCCGGTCAGGAAATTGCTCTTGAAAATGGCCTTGGCGTAAAACGTGACCAAGCTCAGAATAACCACACAACCGATCAGGTATGCATAGTTGAACGACAAATGTTCGGAAATGGACAGCAGCAGCACGTAAAACAGGCAGATGGCAAAGCCGACCAGCAAGTACTGGATCGGGTGGATGCGTTTGCGGTTGAGCACCTCGACAAAGAAAAACGCCAGAAACGTGATGATGATGAACATGATGCCGTATTTGGCCGACCGCATGGTTTTCTGGTATTCGTCAATGGGTAGCAGCAGCCGCACGCCAAAAGTCGCCGCATTGTCGGGCGGCGCGTAGGCGGCTTGGGTTGCGCCATCGTATTCCCGCGCGGTTTGCGTCGCTGCCATTCCGTTGGGCGTATAGCTGGCGTTACTGAAGCCGATGAAATTGCCGGTTCCCTGCTGCGGGTAGTTGCGGTTCAGTTGCAGCACTTTCCAGTTGGACGAAAAGCCGCCCGTTCCGATTTTCCGTTGGTCTGGCAGGAAAGCTCCTGTAAAACTCGGGTTGTCCCACGATGATTGCAGGCTCACCAAAGTTTCTTTTCCCAGCGGCAAAAAGTTCAAGTCACTGCTGCCGTTCAGACTGATGTTGCAATTGAACGAGAAAAGCTTGGAATCCAATTTGACCGGAACGCTGATGCCCGACGGGAAAATATCGGACGTGGCAATGCCCGGATTGAACGCCAGCGCAGTGTCGTTCCACTGGGTCACAATGTTTTCCTTGATGCCTTTCATGTCCGAAATGCCAATGGTCAGCACGGCATCGTCCATCAGGAAATCCTCGCGGGCAATGTTAAGTGCCTCCGAGTCAGGCAATTTGAACTGGCCCGCCAGCGTGATTTGCGCATTGTACAGCACCACCACATAAATGCCCCGGTAACGTTTCTGCGGCGTGAGGCGGCCCGTGATTTTCAGGTTTTCGGGCAGAAAATGGGCGTATTGCGTCAGGATTACAGGCCGGCCTTTCTCGTCCTTTTCATGCACTTGGAATGGAATCGAAATCACCGGGCCGCCCACCGTTTGCTGGTTTCCCCACTTGTTGCTCACCTCGCTGATGGCTTCGTTGCGGGTGGCTTCCCGCTCGGTAATCAGGTTCGAAAGCAGGCTGACGGGAATGAGCAAAAGCAGGACCAAAAAGCCGATGGTAGCCAGCTTCAACGTAACCGAACGCCTGACCCATTGGTTGAGCCGCTCGAAATTGGAAGGTTTTTCCATAAAATTTAGGTTTTAGACAGGTGAAAAAATGAAAAATAGTAGAGACAAGGCACGCCTTGTCTCTACCCAATCCCGATTCCGTCCGGGGTTTTGTCTTTTCAAAACATACTATTTGCTCAGGGAGCCACCCAATCCAGACGCGCCAACGCGCCGTTTTCGTAGGCGAACTGTGCCCTCCGGTGGCCGTTTTCGCCCAGCCAAAGCCAATCCATGAACGTGATTTGGCAACGGATAACGGCGAAGTTGGCCTTGCCCGCCTCACTTTGTGCCGGTGTGGGCAGCACCCGGTTTTGCAGGGTTTCCGGCAGGCCGTCCGTGGGGTCGGGTTGCACGGAACCGGGCGTAAGCATTGAAAGGTAGCTTTTTCGGCTGCTCACGGTCAGTTTGTGCCAGTGTTCATCCGCTGTGGCATCGTCCATAAAAATGGTTGCCGTACCTTGAAGGCGCAACTGGATCCGGCTGCGGTCGTCGTAAAACAGGCAGCTCACACGCGGTTGCGCCTCAATCTGGCCTATTTTGTCGGCACGCTTATCCGAATGGAAAAAAATGGATTGGGTTTGCCGGTCGGTTTGGCGCAGCACCACCGTCCGCTGGGCGGTTTCCGTATCCGTTAGTGTGGCCAGCGGTTGCGTGGCCAGCACCGCCGTCCGGAAGGCATCTTTGGCACGCAGGCTGGCATTGAGCAGCCGCGTCCACGCATCCGCCTCAATGCCGGGCAGTTGGTAAGCGACTCCATTGATTTGAATGGATTTGTCCATGCATCGAGGCAGAAAGGTATCCTGTAAAAATAGTATGTTTTGAAAACGCCAAACCCGCCAGTTTCGGTTAGATCGGGTTGAACCTTTTGTCGGTGGAAATGCGTAGTATTGGGAGCCGGAAACGGCGCAGGACGCACGGGTTCCGGATGCGGAATGTGCCGAAAGATAGCCAATAACCCGCAACCCAACCCACCTGTGTATGCAAAACATTTTTGCCGAAGTAATCACCATCGGCGATGAAATCCTGTACGGGCAAATCACCGACACCAACACCCAGTGGATCAGTGCCGAACTGTCCAAAATCGGCATCAAGACCATCCGCAAATCGTCGGTGGGCGACAGCGAGGCGCAAATCCTGCAAATCCTGCACGAAGCCCAAACCCGCGCCGACATTATCCTGATGACCGGCGGACTCGGCCCTACCAAAGACGACATCACCAAGAAAACGCTGGTCAAATACTTCGGTACCGAACTGGTCATCAACGAGGAGGCCTTGGCAAACGTAACCGAAATATTTGCGCGGCGCGGCTTTGAACTCACCGAAATCAACCGCCAGCAGGCGTTGGTTCCCGTCAATGCAACGTGCCTGGTCAATAAGGTGGGTACGGCTCCGGGAATGTGGATTGAACACAACGGCAAGATTTTCGCTTCTATGCCCGGCGTGCCGCACGAAATGCGGTGGCTCATGGAAAACAGTATCCTGCCAAAACTCAAAACCCAATTCCAAACGCCCGTCATCCATCACAAAATGATCAAGACCGTGGGCATTGGCGAGTCGTTTTTGGCGGAACGCATCGAGGCTTGGGAAGATGCCCTGCCGCCCCATATCCGGCTGGCGTACCTGCCCGGTTCGGGACAAGTGAAATTGCGCCTCACGGCCACCGGCAGCGACTTGGCTGTCATGCAAAACGAAGTGCAGGCGCAAGTGGACACGCTGCTGACTCTTGTGCCGGAATACATATACGGCTTTGATGGCGACGAACTGGAAAGCGTGGTGGGCACAATGCTGCTGGGACGCAACCTCACACTTGCCACCGCCGAAAGCTGCACCGGTGGCCACTTGGCGCACGCAATCACGCGGGTTCCGGGCAGTTCGCGGTATTTCATGGGCGGCATCGTGGCGTACAGCAACGACTTGAAAATCAATCAGTTGGAAGTCAGTCCCGAAACCATTGCCCGGCACGGAGCCGTCAGTGAAGAAACCGTCCGCGAGATGGCGCAAAACATCCGGCGCATTACCGGAGCCGGTGTGGGCGTGGCCACCAGCGGCATTGCCGGTCCCGATGGCGGTACCGACGAAAAGCCCGTGGGCACGGTCTGGATTGCCTACGCCGATGCCGGAAAAACCGTTGCCAAAAAGTTGCAGCTTTTCCGTGACCGCACGCTCAACACCCAACTTTCCACGCTGCTCACCCTGAACCTGATCCGGCAGAATCTGCGGGTGGTTGGCCAAGCATCCATCGATGGGGTTTTGAATCGGTAAATCTTGGTTCCGGCCCTAAAAATATCCTATTTTTGTTGCGGCAGGTTGTGCATGGTTGGTTGTTGTACGCTATTCTCATAATTTTTCCCGGTAATATGGCACTGATAGAAATGATAATGCCCAAGATGGGCGAAAGCATCATGGAAGGCACAATCCTAACGTGGCTTAAAAAAGAAGGCGACCGGATTGAGGAAGACGAAGCGGTGCTGGAAGTGGCCACCGACAAAGTGGACACCGAAGTGCCGGCCACGCACGCGGGTGTGCTAAGGCAGATATTGGCGCAGGCCGGCGATGTGGTGGGAGTGGGCAAGCCCATCGCCATCATCGCCACCGAAGCCGATGCGCAAATGCCGACGGAACCGGTGGTGCCGGAAATTCCTGACAATCAGCTTGGCAACGAAAACAACGCCGCAGAACCAGTTGCTGAAACGCCCGAACCGGAAACCGAGCAAACCGCCGACGAACTTGAATCGCAGATTGGCCGGTTGTCGATTCCGGCGTTCCAGATGCTTGGTGCACCGGCAGCGGGCAGGTTTTACTCGCCGCTGGTGCTGACCATTGCCCGCGAGGAAAACGTATCCATGCAGGAATTGGAGCGGATGCCCGGCAGCGGCGGCGACAACCGCGTAACCAAAAAAGACATTCTGCAATACGTGCAAAGCAAGCAGCCAAGCCCAATTGAAAACGCACCGCCATCCGTAACGGCCACCTTTGGCGAAATCACGGAACCGGAGCAAAGGGTCTTGGAAAACAATGGCTCAGAAAACAATGGCTCGGAAAATAGTATCCCCGGAAAAGCCGAAACCTCCCTTGCCGACGAAACGCTGGCATTGGTGGCAAGCATGAAAGCCACCATG
>JAYWIH010000027.1:0-18886 GCA_043789005.1 Sphingobacteriales bacterium | reverse complement strand
ATATCTCTGACCGGAAAGGCAGGAAAACCGCTGTCATACTGCCCATCAAGGAGTACCAAAAAATGCAGCAGGAACTCGATGACCTGCATTGCACCGTTCTATATGACCGGGCGGTTGAACAGATCGCAACCGAAGGCAGTGACCCCCTGCCGCTGCTGCAAGCTATCCGGGAGATGGATGTGAACCGTGAAAAACCGGATTTGTAGATGTATCAGGTCTTAATTGAGAAGCCGGCGCGCAAACAATTGGAAAAACTGCCGCCGCAAATCTACGAAATGCTTGTTGCCGCCATTGCCGCCTTGTCCGACAATCCCCGCCCTTCAGGCTGCAAAAAACTGACGGGCCGCAACGCCTACCGCATACGGGTGGGCGACTACCGGATCATCTATACCATTGACGATGGCCAGTTGGTGGTGATTGTGCTGGCAGTCGGGCATCGCAAACATATCTATGAATGACCCGAACACTGAAACCGCTTGGGTTCCCTTGCTTGAACTTCTTCCACCGGCAGGTTTGGTATTTTGGAGGGATATTGTTTTGCGTGGGGTTAAGTGGGGATGTTCTCAGGTGCGTTGTTAGTGATAACACCAACAATGGGCAGTAGAGGCGGGTTTAAGGTTTCCGAAAGATACTATTTTGCTTAGGTTCAAGCGAGGACGCTTGAACCAGCCTTGTGTTTGTTTATTGCTCCCCTTCTGGGCTGGGGGCTTTCCAGCCAAAACCGTTACCTTTGCCACGTGGTTTTCCGGGTTGCCTCTCCGGCGACGGAAAATCGCAACCCAACCCCAAACAATCCGGACGTGGTAAAGATAGGCAGATACAATACGCTCAAAGTTGTCAAGACAGTTGATTTCGGCCTTTATCTGGATGGTGGCCGCGATGGCGAAATCCTGATGCCCAGCCGCTATGTGCCCGAAGGCAGCCAGCCCGAAGACCGCATCGAGGCGTTTGTGTACCTGGATTCGGAAGACCGGTTCATTGCCACCACCGAGAAGCCGTTGGCGCAGGTCGGCGAGTTTGCGTATTTGCGGGTGGTGTCGGTCAATGCCACCGGCGCGTTTCTGGGTTGGGGGCTGATGAAGGATTTGCTGGTGCCTTTCCGCGAGCAGAAAACGCGCATGGTCGAAGGCAAATCGTACGTGGTACACGTGTACGAAGATCAGGAAACGCGCCGCATTGCCGCCTCGGCCAAGATCGAGCGGTTTCTGGACTTGACCGTACCCGAATTCGATTTCGGTCAGGAAGTGGACCTGTTGGTTTTCCAACAGACGGAATTGGGCTACAAGGCCATCATCAACCAGGAATTTACGGGTTTGCTCTATGAAAACGAGGTTTTCCAGCGGCTGCCGGTGGGGCGGCGCACCGTGGGCTACGTGAAGCAGGTGCGCGAGGATTACCGGATTGACCTGACGCTGCACCAGCCCGGTTTTGAAAAGGTGGAGGGCATTGCCGAAATCATTTTCAACAAGCTCAAAATGTCGGGCGGCTACTTGCCACTCACCGACAAAAGCCCCGCCGAAACGATTTACGACACCTTCGGCATCAGCAAGAAAACCTACAAGAAAGCTGTGGGCGACTTGTACAAAAAGCGGCTGATTGCCATGGATGCGGATGGTATCAGAATGATTTGATTGTACTTATGCGGCCAGCCATTGGCGCAAACGTGACGCTTATTTTTTTTCGACACTACAGCCCAACGCTTCGTGTTTTATTTTTTTTTCCAACCGCACAAAATATTTTGAAATTCTGCCCACCGCACATTGGTACATTTGGTTTTGCCCCAACCTCACAAGCCTACACTCAGGCAAAACCAAAAGAGCCAATTCTGCCACCCCACTTTGGATAATCAGTATTTTTATATAGATTTTCTAAATAAATACATATCTTTGCTAAATAAAAAAGACAGTTAAAAGATGACCGTATTAGGTGAATTTTTATCAAAGAAGTCAATTAAAAAGGCTGATGTATCTCGTAAAACGGGTATAAGCACTTCACGGCTGAGTGAGTTGAGTAGAAATGAATCAACAAAACTTAAAGCAGAAGAGTTGTTTTTAATTGCCCTTGCTATTGATGTTGCCCCAATAGAAATTCTGAATAAAGTTTGTGGACACGTTAAACTAAAGAAAGTAAAATAATGGATAAACAACCTACATACATAGACTTGTTTGCTGGATGTGGTGGACTTTCTTTAGGACTTCATAATGCTGGCTGGAAAGGATTGTTTGCAATTGAAAAAAGTCCAGATGCATTCAAAACATTAAAGTATAATCTCATTGACAATAAAGACCATTTCAATTGGCCTTCCTGGTTACCGAAAGAAAATATTGAAATTGACAAAGCAATAAAACTTCACAAGGACGATTTAGAAAAATTAAAACACAAGGTTGACCTTGTGGCAGGCGGACCGCCTTGCCAAGGGTTCTCAATGGCAGGAAGAAGAAATGAAAACGACCAAAGAAACAACTTAATCAAATCTTACATTGACTTCATAAAAATCATAAAACCAAAAATTCTATTTTTTGAGAATGTTAAAGGATTTACAATGGAGTTCAAAAAAAACAAAGACAAGGGAAAAGAATATTCATATTATGTTGAAAATGCTTTGAATCGAGCAGGATATTTTGTCAAAGGAGAATTGGTAAACTTTGGAGAATATGGAATTCCTCAAAAACGAACACGATTTATACTTGTTGGTGTAAGGAAAGATTTAGCGAATGCTTCGAAAGAATTAGCCGAGACTTTTTTTTCAACTATAAAAAAAAATAGACATTCGTTTCTTTCAGAAAAGAATCTAACAGTAAATACAAATCTGAAAGACGCAATTTCAGATTTATTAAAAGCAAACGGATTAAAGGAATCTCCCGATACGAAAAGTTTTCAAGCGGGAACTTATTCAAAAATAAAAAGCTCTTATCAAACTTTAATGAGAGTAGGTATTGAAAATAAAATTGCTGATAGTCATCGTTTCCCAAAACACCGACAAGATATAGTTGAGAAATTCGATGTAATCCTAAAAACTTGCAGAAAGAACAAAGACATTGACGCTAAAACAAGAGAACGTTTTAATATTAAAAAGCATACAATCATTCCGTTAGACAAAAATGACAAAAGCCCAACAATAACAACATTACCTGACGATTACATTCACTACTCTGAACCAAGAATTTTAACTGTTAGGGAATATGCGAGAATTCAATCATTTCCTGACTGGTATCAATTTCAGGGAAAATACACTACTGGTGGAAAACGTAGAACGCAAGAAGTTCCTAGATATTCACAAATCGGAAACGCAATACCGCCTCTTTTTGGCGAACAAAGCGGTTTGGTTTTAAAACAACTGATTAGCTAATGGAAGAAGAGAAGTTACATTTTAAAACGAACGTCCAGTTAAAAAGTATTATTGGTAAAGACCTTATCAATGATGATAATATTGCTATTCTCGAACTTGTTAAAAATGCTTATGATGCCAACAGCAAAAGTGCTTTAATAATGTTCAAGAATGTCAAAGAAAATGATGATTTAATTATCGAAAAAAATAATGCTCTCGAACTTAAAATAAATCCAACAGCACCAAAATTAATTCAGTTTACCGATAGGACATCTCGAATAGTTATTCAAGATTATGGCGTGGGGATGAATAAATCCGACATTGTAGATAAGTGGCTGAATATTGCTTACTCTGAGAAAAAGGCACAAAAAAAGCAGTTCGATAGAATTCTAGCAGGAGCAAAAGGAGTAGGCAGATTCTCCTGTGATAGACTTGGAGAATATCTTAATATATACTCTAGGAAAGCAAATGAAAATATTGTTCACTTATTTGTCGATTGGAAACAATTTGAAGTTGAGAATAATAAGGATTTGTTGATACAAGGCGTAGATATAACGTTTAGGGAAATTAGTCCGGAACAATTTAAAAAAGAAACTGGAAATGAATTATTTGGTAATGGGACAATCCTTGAGATAAGTAAGTTAAGAAGTCATTGGACTTATGATGAAGGCTCGAAGTGGTCAAAAGAAAAGTTACTCAATTTAAAAAAGCAACTTGAAAAACTAATTAACCCGAATCAAGCATACGTTCAAAATAAAAAGAATGCTCAAAATCTCTTTTTGGTAGAGTTACAAGCGGAGGAATTTTTAAAAGACGATGAGAATTGTTCTGAAAACGAAAAAATTAATGATGAGATTAAAAATAAAATTTTCGAGAAATTAAATTTCAAAACTACAAGCATTATTTCGGAGATTGACAATAAGGCTCAAACAATAACTACAACTTTATTTGACAAAGGAATTACCATTTATAAACTTGTTGAGAGAAACGAACTATTTCAAAATTTAAACAATACCATTATTACTCTTTATTATCTGAGCCCTTATTCTAAGGCTTATTTCACAAAACAAATGGGCTTTAGGTCAGTGGAGTTTGGTTCTATTTATTTATTCATAAATGGTTTCAGAATTCCTCCATATGGTGAAGAAGGTGATGACTGGCTTAAAATAGAGGTGAGAAAAGGGCAAGGTTACAGCAGAAATCTAGGAACAAGAGAGGTGATTGGAAGAATTGAAATTATAGATGAAAAGGAAAAATTCAAAATTGTTTCATCAAGAGAAGGTGTTGTGAAAAATGAAAGTTATAGGGAATTGGCAGATGAAAGTGGACTCTTTTATAAAACATTTAGAAGGTTGGAGAATTACATCGTTGATGGAATTGGATGGGATAGCGTTCCAGAGGAATTAAAAAATCGCTTTAGTGAAATTGAAAAAAGAATACTCGATAATGACTTTGAAGAAACTGAAGAAGTTTATGCGGAAAGCAACTCTGACAAATTCAGAAGAATTTATTCTTTGATTCATTCGATTATTAGCACCAAACCAAAAGACGTTATAAGTCTATATGTAAATGAGGATTTAATTCTTCAAAGAGTAAAAGAAGAGAGAGATATTGTTGAACAGGAATTCGAAAAAATACTTGAAGACTTCTCAAATAACAAAATAGGTGTAGATGTTTTAAATAGAGTCCTTGAAAAAAAGGCAGAACTTAATAAAGACCTTCAAAAACAGCTTAAGGATTTCGCAAAATACTCAACAGAAGAGGCAACAGGTAAAGCTATTTTGGAGCTTGAGTCACTTCGTGATTTAAATAACAAGCAAGAAAAGACTTTAAAGGATTTAGTAAAAAGAATTGAAAAGTTAGAAGAAGAAAATAAAGGAAAAGAAGAAGAAATAGAAATAAAAGAAAAGCAGATTCTTTTCCAGCAAAAACTTTTAACAACTGACTTAGAACAGTTATTAGAATACCATCATAACATTGGAATTTCTGCCAGTGCAATTGAAGGGCACCTAATTAATTTGAAAGATGATTTAAACAAAGGAAAAACACCAAACAAACAAGACTTGTTTGAATTAATTGAAAATGTTAGTTATGAAACTAACAAGATTGCTTCAATTACTAATCTTGCTACAGCTGCAAATTTCAATGCTGATGCTGATGAAATTGACGCAGATTTAGATGAGTTCATAAATCAATATATTTCAAGAGTAAAGCAAGGGAAACTGAAGTCATCAAGCGGTGACAATATGCAAATAAAAATTGTCAATAAATCACAAAATAATTTTCTTTACCACTTTAAGCCATTAGAAATTGCAATAGTTCTTGATAATTTATTGAGTAACTCTAGGAAAGCGAAAGCAACGGAAGTCATTGTGACTATCATCAATTCTGGCACTAACAATCTAAGTGTTTCATTTAAAGACAATGGAAATGGCATTAAACCAAATATCTTGGAAAAAATATTTGATTTTGGGTTTACTACGACAAGTGGCTCTGGGCTCGGATTGTATCATTTGAAAAAAATAATTAATAACAAGTATAATGGTACCATTGAGGTAAACAAAACGATTTCTATTGGTGCCGAATTCATAATAATTTTTACAAAATGAGAATAGACTATAATATACTTTGGTTTGAAAACGATGAAGGTTGGCTAAAACAAGCCGTTATAGGTATTAATAACTTACTGGATGACTATGGATTTAGACTCAAAGAAACATCTCAAAAAGATGGTTCTAAAATTGAGGAATTAATATCTGCAATTCAAACTAAGACTTTAGATGTTGATATGATTTTTATGGATTTCAAATTAAGTGGTGATGTTAATGGTGAAAAATTGATTGAGACAATTCGTAAAAGGAATCTGTATACAGAAATACTCTTTTACTCTCAGGATGAAAACGTGAAGCAAGTAATCGAAAAGGCGTATGGTTCCATTGAAGGGATTTACTATTCAGGAAGAGACAATTTTAGGGATAAAGCAAAGGAGGTAATCTGGCATACCATTAAAAAGGTTGAAGATGTTGAAAGTATGAGAGGATTAATTATGGGTGCGACTTCTGAAATCGAGAATTTAATGAAGGAAATTACTCTTGAGTATATTGATATGTGTGGAGAGGAAATAAAAAATACAATAGCTACTCCAATCTTCGAAGAAGTCGGAAAAAGTGTCAAGGAAAAATTTGACAAACACTCAGAATACCATCCAACGTTAAATTTAAAAAAACTCGCTAAAGACAACGTTTTGTTTGATGCAAATAAAAAAGCATACGCATTGCAAGCGATTATTAATGAATTAAAACATCCAGACTTAGCTGATTTAACTGGCAATTCATTTTATAATTCAATTTGCGAAATTATCATAGTTAGAAATAAATTTGGACATTGTAAAGTGATAATTAACGAAGAAGGAATTAGAGTTTTACAAAGTGCACCACCGATTGAAGAGTTTACAGACGACAACTGCATTGAAATAAGAAAGAAATTAATTACACAACTTGAACTGATACATAAAGTAAAGTCTCTTTTACCAAAAAAGTAATCATCGCACAGGTGTAAGCACAATTGCAATTCGCACAAGCCAACGCACAGACCAAAAATTGCAAAAGAGCTTCCAGCTCACCGACCTAAAAAATAATTTCAAAATATTTTTTCCAACGCTTCAAAAAAAATAAAACACCCGACACACAAGCCAGACAAAAAAGCACTTGACAAATGACACTAAAACTCGACATAAAAAATGGTTGTAACCCACGGTGGACAAGAACGCCAGCCTATAACAGCACCTACCCAAAAGGCGGGGTTCCGTGTTTCAAATCAAGTTTTGCGGTAAAAATCCCGCCCATCGCAAACCCGCAAATCGTTAGCAGCATCATCCAAACCATCCAGTCACGGCGGCTTTCACGCTCATTGTTACTGGTTGCTTGCCGTAATTTTCGGGAAGTGAATGGCATGACGCGCCAATCATAAATTTCCAACCCTTTTTCTTTCCGGTAAAAACGGCTATCCAACGTCTGCCACAACCTTTTGCCGGAAAAAGCAGTTACTTGGAAGAACAGAACCCACTGCAAAACCATGCTTGAAACCACTGCCACTGTCCGCCCAAATGGCGCTTCCCAAAATAGTATCTTTCAAAACACCCAAACCCCCCGTCCGCGCATTGGGGTGCTGCTGGTGCAATTGGGTACACCCGACAGCCCGGCCGTGCCGGATGTGCGCAAATACCTGCGCGAGTTTTTGATGGATGGCCGCGTAATTGATTTTCCGTTTATTCCACGGTTTTTGCTGGTCAATGGCATCATCGCGCCGTTCCGCGCCCCCAAATCGGCAAAGATTTACAAGCAACTTTGGACTGAACGCGGCTCGCCGCTGAAATTCCACAGCCAAGACGTGACGCAACTGCTGCAAGACCGGTTGGGCGGCGACTACAAGGTTGTGTTGGGAATGCGCTACCAAAGTCCGAGTTTGTCCGGCGCATTGGAGCAACTGAACAACGGCGGGCTGGAAAAAATCATCGTCATCCCGTTGTTTCCGCAATATGCTTCGGCCTCAAGTGGTTCGGTGCAGCAGAAAGTGATGGAACTCGTGAGCCGCTGGCAGATTATTCCGGGAATCGAGTTCGTAAGCCAGTTTGTGGATCAGCCCGGCTTCATTGAAACCTTTGCCGAACTTGGCCGGAACCACATGCAAAAGGCCGCTTACGACCATTTTGTGTTCAGCTACCACGGCCTGCCCGAACGCCAAATCCGTAAGGGCGATTGCACTAAAACCTGTTTGAAAGGCGATTGCTGCGGCACGTGGCATGCCATGAACCACCAATGCTACCGCGCCCAGTGTTTTGAAACAACGCGCCGGTTGGCGGCGGCCTTGGAAATTCCGGAGGAAAATTATACGGTTTGCTTCCAGTCGCGGCTGGGCAAGGATCCGTGGATAAAACCTTATACCGATGATGTAATCAAGGAATTGGCGGCGCGGGGAATCAAGCGTGTGCTGGCGTTTTCGCCCGCTTTCGTGGCCGACTGCCTGGAAACGACTATTGAAGTGGGGGAGGAGTACCGCGAGATTTTTGAGGAGCACGGCGGCCAGCACTGGCAACTGGTGGAAAGCTTGAACACGCAACCGCGCTGGATAGAAACGCTGGCGGACATGGTGAAAACGCGGAGTGTGGTATCCGCCTGAAGGATGTTCTGAAGAGCAGATTTGGGCTTTTTGAAAGCTGAAAGCCCCGTCTTTAGCGGGGATACTATTTTGTGGCGCGTGTTTGAAACCCGCGACAGGGCTAAACCTGTGAGGTTTTCAAAACCTCACAGGTTTTTCAGGCGGGTTTGGTCTTTTTTAAACATACTATTTCGGGGTGCATCAAGTCTTCTGCTTTTTCTTCTTGGCGGCGGGAAACAGGATGTTGTTCAGAATCAACCGGTAGCCCGCCGAGTTGGGGTGGAGGCTCAGATCCGTCGGTTCCTCGCCCACTTGGTGCTGGTAGTCTTCCGGGTCGTGGCCACCATAAAATGTCCACGTGCCTTTGCCAAAAGTGCCGTGGATGTATTTGGCCTCGTTGATTGTCTTGTTTTCACCGAGTGAAATCACTTCCGGCTTCATCAGGCTTTTCTTAAAGCCGGTGGTCTGGCCCAGAAAACTTTTCACCACGCTCAAGTGGTTCTGGGTCAGCATGGTGGGCACAGGATCCCACTTGGCCGAGAATTGGAACAGGGAGAAGTAATCGTTGCCTTCGCTAACGGCGCGTTCGTAAATCTGGTTGTCGATGTTGGAATACTCATAATCAAACGGGTCGCGGTTGAGCGAGAAGTTGCGGAAGGCGAAGGTTTTGCCGTAGTCCAGTTTTTGCTGGGCATTCGGGTCTGCGGGGTCGCCGTCGTAAATGCTTTCGCAGATGTCCACGCCATCGGCGGCCAGCGCAATGTCGTAGGTGTCGGCAGCCGAACACATGGCAAACAGGAAGCCGCCGCCCGCGCAGAAATCCCGGATTTTCTTGACCACGCTCAGTTTCAATTGCGAAACCTTGGCGAAACCGTATTTTTTGGCGCAGGTTTCAAACTCGCGTTGCTGGGCCTTATACCAAGCCGTGTGTCCGTGGGTACGGTAAAACTTGCCATACTGGCCCGTGAAATCCTCGTGGTGCAGGTGCAGCCAGTCGTATTTTGGCAGCTTGCCATCCATCACCTCATCGTCGAAAATGGTTTCGTAGGGAATTTCGGCGTAGGCCAGCACCAGCGTCACGGCATCGTCCCACGGTTGTTTGGATTTGGGCGAATACACGGCCACTTTGGGCGGCTTTTCCAGTTTCATCACGTCCATGTTCACGTCGGGCGCACTGATTTCGTTGGCGATTTGCGCCGCCTGCGCATCCGAAATCACTTGGTAACTCACGCCCCGCACCCGCAGTTCGCTCTCGAATGCGGTTTGGTACTGGCACATGAAGCTGCCGCCCCGGTAGTTGAGTAGCCAGTCCACCTCCACATTTTTGGTCAGCACCCAATACGCGATGCCGTAGGCTTTCAGGTGGTTGCTTTGCGATTCGTCCATCGGGATTAAAATGGACGAGGCGCGGCTCACGCCGGTGCCGCACAAGATCAGCACGGTCAACAGCAGGCGGCGGAATGTTTTGTTTGGCATGGCGGTAGGGGTGCGCGGGTTACTGACACAAGTTGCTGAAAATACGGGGCATTCGCAATAGCGGACGAATTTTTTGCCATTTGCAAAACCGAAGGCATAACGACAGCAGTAACGGAATAATTTGAATCCGCCCGATTTTCCCCGGCTTGGCGAAGGCGGGTTTGCGGTTTTTGAAACATAACTATTTTGCCGGATGCCCCAAACCGTTGAAACGGTTCAAGATACCCGCACCCGCCAAACACAAAACCCACGGTTTCAGCCGTGGGTTTTGTGCAACATCAGTTTGTGATTGATGGATTGCAATTATTTTCGGCTGCTGGCGGCTCCGGCTTTTTTGGTTTTGCCCGTATCAGGTTTCGGCAGGAAACTGTCGGTTTCCACATACGCGTTGAACAGTGCGATTTCGCCGTCCCTGCCCGGTTTGGCGTTGCCGTGTTCCATGCCCAGCACGCCTTTCCAGCCTTTTTCGTGAATGTGCTTGAAAATGTTCTTGTAATTCATCTCGCCCGAAGTAGGTTCCTTGCGGCCCGGATTGTCGCCGATTTGCAGGTAGGCGATTTCGCTCCAAGTCCGGTCCATGTTCACGATGATTTCGCCTTCGTTGCGCTGCATGTGATACATATCGTAGAGTAGCTTGCACGACGGGCTGTTGACCGCCCGGCAGATCATGTACGTCTGGTCGGAGCCGCGCAGAAACAGGTCGGGCGTGTCGCTGAGCGGTTCCAGCACCATCACCAGCTTGTGCGGCTCCATGATTTCGGCACCGCGCCGCAGCGTGTCAATCACGTGGCCGGTCTGGATGCCGATGGGCAGGTGGCGTTCGTAGAAACCCGGCACCACGGTAGCCCACGTGGCGTTGCAGCGTTTGGCCACTTCCACGGCGGTGCGGCAGGTTTTGAGGAAAAGGTCGTTAAATTCGGGTTTGCCACTTGCCAGTGAGGTTTTCCAGTTGTCGCCGCCATCCACCACAAATACGCCCATGGTCATGCCCAGTTTGGCCAGCGTCTCGCCGATTTTGGCTTGCACTTGGGGCGTGCGGTCCATCATGCCGTTGTCTTCCAAGGCCGTAAAGCCCAAGTCGGCCATCACTTTCAACTGGTCAAACAAGTCCTTGCCCGCCAGGTTCTCAAACATCCCGAAATGCGGCGCGTAGTTGAGGTTGAACTTGTTTTTGGCGGGCAGCGGCGTGTCGGCAGCCGCACGGCTATTCGATGGAAGGCCAACGCTGGCAACACCGGCGGCAGCCAGGCTTTTCTTCACAAAATCGCGACGGATCATAAAAAATGGATGAGTGAATGGTTGTTAAATGTTTGATTGTTTGCAGACAACGGTTGGCAATCCACGGAAAAAATGATAAAGGGCAGGTTTTGGGTTTTCAAAACATACTATTTTGCTCGTTTTTCGTGTGGACTGCCAACTGTGGTCTATGGACCGTTATTTTTTCAATGATGCCATGTATTCCACCAAGTCGGCCAGTTCCTGGGTGGTCATGTTGTCGGCAAGGCCGGCGGGCATCATGGAATTTTCGAGTTTTTTCATCGAGGCCACTTTCGCCATCTTGTAGTTGCTTACCGTGCCGCCGGGCATTTTCAGTTGCAGGTCGGTTTCTGTCTTGCTGGCCACGATTCCGGTCAGGGTACTGCCATCCTTGAATTTCACCTCGTAGCCTTCGTAGCCGAAACTAATGCCCGCATCGGGGTGCAGGATGGAAATGTACTGGGCTTCCTTGGGCAGTTTGCTCCCGATTTCCGACAGTTTCGGGCCAAAGTCCATGCCTTCGCCCTTTACTTGGTGGCACACCGAGCAATTGTTTTTGAACATCGTGATGCCGTTTGCCACGTTGCCTTTCATGGCCAGCATCTTGTCCAGGGCGGGGTGTTTCTGCACGCTGGCCGTTGACTGGCCCAAGTAGCTGGCTGCTTCCGTGCGGACGTTTTTCTGCCAGGCATGGCTCACGCTGTTCACCAATGCCGCCTTCAGGTTTTCGGGCACTTTGCCGCCGCGCAGCAATTGTAGCACCCGTTCTTCGCCGCCGCCACTGTTGCCGAGCCGTTGGGCCGCCTCCCGTTGCAGAGGGAATGGATTTTTCGGGTTCAGGGCGGTTTGCTCAATGATTTGCAGCGATTCCTTGCTGCCCACCCAGCGCAGCGCGTTCAGCATCAAAACGGCCTGTTTTTCGTCCTTGCCGTTGATGATGCTGCGCACCTTGGCCCCGCCGTTCTGCCTGAGTAGTGTTTCGGCGGCGTTTTTGCCCAACTGGTCGGCGTTTTTGTCCAATGCCAGTTTAAGCAGCCGGTCGTTTTCCTCCTCCAGTTCGTAGCGGTTCACAAATTCCACAAACTCCTCCGTGCCTTCCACCGAGTTGAGCACGCCCTTCAACGCCCGCATGGCCGTTTCGGAGCGGCGGACGGAAGCCGGATCCAAGTGGTTGAGAGCCAGTTTGTTGATCTGCAATTGTTCGGCACTGTTGCCTTCCATCATTTTGAGCAACGCCACTGATTTGGCATTGGCATCCGAGATGAAATCGAAAGCGCGGAAGTAACGCAGGCGGCTGCCCAAGTCCGTCGATGATTCGGTAGCCAGTTGTGCCAGCAACGGCACGGCCTCGCCGGTTCGGGCACGCCAGATGATGTCGCGGTTGGCTGCACCGGCGGCGGCATTGCTGCCAGCCGTTTTTTGCCAGGCGGCAAAGTAACTGTCCCAGTTCTTATCGGCGCCAATGCCCAATGCTTCCAGATACCAGCGGTCTTTGCCATCGTGCTGCTGTGCCAGTCTGGCCCATAATTCCGGGGCTTCGGCGTTTTGGCTGTGGCGCAACGCAATGGCGCATTCGCGGCGCACCTGCGCATCCGCATCGTTCACGAGTTGTTTCACGTACGGAACCACGTCCATTTTCAATTGGCGGGCGGCGCGCAAACCGGCAATGCGCAAATCGGGATTCGGGTTTTTCAGTGCCAATTCCACGTATTTCCGGCCTTTGCCTTCCATTTTTGCCAGCAGCCAGAAGGCGCGGGCTTGCATGCGGGGGTTTAGACTTTGGTTTTTATAGTATTTTGCCAACGCTTTTTCGGCTTTCGCACCCATGTTGTGCAGGGCGTTCCAAGCTTGGTAGCGGATGGAAAGGTTGGGGTTTTCCAAGGCTTTCAACGCGCCATCGGCGGTCTTGAGGTCAAACGTTGGGATTTTGTAGGCGGTGTTAGGCGGGGCAATGCGGAAAATACGGCCCCGGTTCTGGTCGCCGGCCTGGTGGCCGCCCACGCCGGGGTCATACCAGTCGGCCACCATCAGCGAGCCGTCGGGAGCCACGCACACGTCAGACGGGCGGAACCACTGGTCGCGCACGCCTTCCACGAGCGGCATAATCGAAGCCTTGAAGCCCGCGCCATCTTTCGTTACCGGATAAGCCCGCACCACATTGGGGCCAGCATCGCAGTGGATCATTTGGTTGCGGAACCGTTCGGGCAGCAGCGTGCCTTCGTAGATGACCATGCCCGTGGGCGAACCGGCACCGGTTTGGAGTAGGTTGGGCATAGTGCCGGGGTCGTTGAGGTGCCAGTGGCGGTGCGGAATTTCCTTTTCGAGGTTGGTCCGGTTGGCCTGCCAGCCCGCTCCGGTCAACTCGTCGGTGTAGCCATAGCTGCCGTAGTCCATCACGTAATTGATGCGCACACCCTTGTTGCCGTCGTCGTCGTTGTCGCTTTGCCACATGGTTCCGTAGCTGTCCACGGCCACCTCGTAGTTGTTGCGGAAATTCTGGCCCAGTACTTCCAGGTTCTTGAAATCCGGGTCGCAACGGAAAACCATGCCCTGCTTGTAGTTTTTGAGCGAAACTTCGTTGCCCTCCACATCCTTCACAAAGCGTTCCTGCGCGTCTTTCAATTGTTCGCCCGCATTGCCGAAGTTGAAGTAAAACTTGCCATCGGGGCCAAACACGAAGGCGTGCATCCCATGGTCGTGCTGCTCACCGGCAATGCCCTCAAATATGATTTCCTTCTTGTCGGCCTTGTCATCGCCATTTTCATCGGTGAACAAATACACGTACGGGCTTTGCGACACCAGCACGCGGTTGCCCATCACCCACACGCCCAACGGCGAATTGAGTTCGGGGCCTTGGTAAAACACCTTGTTCACATCCGCCTTGCCATCGCCATTGGTATCTTCCAGAATCACAATGCGGTCGCCTTCCTTTTTCACCGGGTTTCCATTCACATCCGGACGGTAATTGTACGCCTCGCACACCCACACGCGGCCACGGGCATCCACGTCAATGTTGGTGGGGTTGGTGAGCATGGGTTCGGCGGCAAACAGCGTCGCATCCAGCCCGTCGGCGATTTTGAGGCCGGCCAATGCGTTTTCGGGCAGGCGTTTTTGGTCGTCCGTCAGTTGGCTGTAAAGACTGTCCAGCACCGCCTCAGAGGGGCGTGTTGGTTGCGAATTCTGGTAGGCGCTGCCCAACAGGAGCAGCCCCACCAGTCCGGCACATAGGCCGTGGGTCTTGGTGATTTTCATGGTCTGGATAAAAGGATTTGGAGGGTTGATGGGATTTTGGGGTTGCAAGGATTTTGGTACGGCATGGATGCGCGGAGCGAAATCGTTTTCGTGACTCGTAAAGGTACATTATTCCATTGCATAATAAGAAGTGTTTATAGCATTTGTTTGGGAAAATGAAGAAAAAAAATAGTTGAACGAAGAAAAGACAGTCGGAACAGAATGTCTCTTTCCTACATTCTCACCGCAGGTTTTTTGTTCTGACAACCGGGGTTTTGCCTTTTTGAAAGATACTATTTTGGGAAGGCCAAAACGCCGGTCAGACACTGTGTGTCAGACCGGAACATTGGAACCGGCATTCGGGAAACAGGTAGGTTTGGCCTTTTTGAAACATACTATTTTGCCGCCGTCCTTTTGCCGCGTTCTGTTTACCTTTGCCGCATGATCTTGCAAAACGACTTGTTGCTGCGGGCGGCCCGCGGCCAAAAAACCGAACGCACACCCGTGTGGCTCATGCGCCAGGCCGGGCGTATCCTGCCCCAATACCGTGCCGTGCGCGAGCGGGCAGGCAGTTTCATCACGCTCGCCACCACGCCCGAAATGGCCGCCGAGGTCACGCTGCAGCCCGTGGATATCTTGGGCGTGGATGCCGCCATCATCTTTTCCGACATCCTCGTCATTCCCGAAGCCATGGGCCTGCCCTACGAGATGGTCGAAAAACGCGGCCCTTTTTTCCCTAATCCCATCCAGTCCGGAAAAGATGTGCAGCAACTCCGCATTGCCGATGCGGAAACCGATTTGGGCTACGTGCTGGAAGCCATTAAAATCGTGAAACGCGAACTGAACGGCCGTGTGCCGCTCATCGGGTTTGCGGGTGCTCCATGGACCATTTTTGCGTACATGGTTGAAGGCGGCGGCTCCAAGACGTTTTCCAAAGCCAAACGGATGCTTTACACCGATCCGGCATTGTCGCACACGCTGCTGCAAAAAATCACCGATAGCACCATCGGGTATCTGCAAGGGCAGATCCGTGCCGGAGCCGATTTGGTGCAGCTATTCGATTCTTGGGCGGGCATTCTGGGGCCGGAGCAGTACCGCATTTTTTCGCTGCCCTACATCAAACAAATCTGCGATGCCATCCAAGGCACGCCAAAAACGGTGTTTGCCAAGGATGCGTGGTTTGCCCGCGCCGACATTGCCCGGCTCGACTGCGATACAATCGGCTTGGACTGGACGATGGACGCAATGGAATCGCGGCAGCTCACCGGGCCGGACCGGACGCTGCAAGGAAACTTGGATCCGTGCGTGCTGTACGCTGATTTCCAGACGATTGAACGCGAAACCCGCCGGATGCTGCAAGCCTTCGGGCCGCACCGCCACATTGCCAACCTGGGCCACGGCGTGTATCCCGACACCGACCCCGAAAAAGTGAAGTGCTTCATCGAGACCGTGAAAGCCTTTGCGCACTGAGTCGGATTCTTGTAAAACAATATGTTTCAAAAAGGCCAAACCCGAGGCCTCCCCCAACGGCCTCCCCTAAATCCCCTCCGAAGGAGGGGACTCTTAAACGGGCGGGTTTGGTGTTTTCAAAAGATGCTATTTTTTCTGCTCCCTCTCCTTCGGGGAGGGTTGGGGCTTCCCCCTTCGGGGGCTGGGGGGCTGGATAGTATCTTTCCACAAGGCAAAACCCTGTTTGCCAGTGGGTTTGCCTTGCGTTTGGTAACGGAAAGGTAATGCGCGGCTTTCGATTGTCAGAAAATATTTCGTTAGTTTTGCGCAAGGGTGGTTTCTGGAATTCACTTTCCACCGGAAATCCCTGCCAACACCCAGAACACTGCCGTTATCCATGAAAAAAGATTCACAATATTCCAAGCTGGTGGGTGTCATCCTGCTGGTCATTGACCTTTTTTTGCTGGAACTCGCCTGCCGCACGGCTTTCCGCTGGCGGCACCACACGTCCATTGTCTATTTCAGCTACTACGTTGATTTCTTGCGCATTTTCCAACTGATATGGATACCGGCGTGGCTGGGGGTGCTGCTGCTGCGCGACGTGAACGTACACCGCAGCCTGCTTTCGTTCCGCAGCCTGCTCTCCAACCTGCTCTATGCCTTCGCGTTGCATTTGCTGTTCATTTTCGTGTTCATCATCGGTTTCCGCGACAAGTACTACGACCTGTCGCGCACGTTCCTGCTGGTGTCGTACGGTCTCGGGTTTGCCTTGGCACTGGCACTCAGGGTGGCCACGGCGCTGGTGCTCAGATATGGCATTAAATTGCGGGCCAACGAAAGCCGCGTGGTCATTGTGGGGGCCGGGCACGCGGGCAACGACCTGTACCATTACCTGCTCACCAACAAGAGCAAGGGCTACAAGTTCATGGGCTTCTTTGACGATGAGCCGGAACTGCCCAGCTTGGTGCTCAAAGGCAAGATGGAGCATTTCCGGGATTATTGCGTGCAAAACAAAGTCAATGAGATATACTACTCCAAGTCGCTGCGGAATACGGAGATGATCAAGGAACTGGCCGATTTTGCGGACGAGAATTTCATATTCTTCAAAATCGCACCCGATTTCCGGGGCCTGATGCAGCGCAAAATCAACATTGACTTCTACGACAACGTGCCCATCATGACTTTCCGGCAGGAGCCGATGCAGGTTTGGGGCAACCGGATACTGAAACGTGCCTTCGATTTGGTGTTTTCGCTGGCGGTGATCCTGCTCATTTTCCCGTGGCTGTTCCTCATTATCGGGCTGGCCATCAAGCTCACCTCGCGGGGGCCGGTTTTTTTCAAGCAGCCCCGTTCGGGACGCAAAAACAAGCTTTTTGACTGCTACAAGTTTCGCACGATGTATGTCAACAACGAATCGAACGCCAAACAGGCCACGCGCGGCGACAAACGCATTACCAAGGTCGGGGCGTTCCTGCGCAAGACAAGCCTCGACGAGCTGCCCCAGTTCTTCAATGTGCTGCGCGGCGATATGTCGGTGGTGGGGCCAAGGCCGCACATGCTTAAGCACACCGAGGAATATTCGCAGATGATTGAGAAATACCTGATTCGGCACTTTGTAACGCCAGGCATCACGGGCCACGCGCAGGTAAACGGCTTCCGGGGCGAAACCGGCACCGACCCGCGCCTGATGCGCAAACGCCTGGAATACGACACGTGGTACATTGAAAACTGGAGTATCTGGCTCGATGTCAAGATCATTTACCTCACGGTTGCCAACATTGCGCAGGGCGAGGAAAATGCCTTCTGACGGATTGCGTAAGGCGCAAGCGTAGCGGGACTTTCCAAGTCCGGCGGGGTCGGCGATGGCTTTTTCGGGCCGGGTTTGGGCATTCCGAAACATACTATTTTGGCGCAGGCTTCCGGCACGAAAAAATCACGCGATTGGGTTTGCGATTTCATGGGTTGATGCTTACATTTGCAGTCATTTACAAACGGTTACGATTCATTCACCGAAAATCCCATTTGTCCCGATTATGATTTATATCCAGATCAAAGAAAACGAGTCCATTGACAAGGCACTGAAACGATTCAAGAAGAAATTTGAGAAAACCGGCGTGTTGAAGCAATTGCGTGCCAGAACCGCATTTGAAAAAAAATCGGTGGCCCGCAGAACCGAAGTGCTTGATGCCGTGTACCGCGAACACATGAAAGCCGAGGAAGCCAAATAACCCGGCCAGGTTGTCGGCTTCCCTTTCCGGAATCAAATAGTATGTTTCCCGATTGCAAAACCCCGCTGGCCTGCCACGCGGGGTTTTCGTGTGTATGCCGGGTTTAAGGGGTTTTTTTCGGTTCCGCGAAAAAATATCGGAACAAAATTGGGGGTTGCGTGCATTTTTTACTTAGGTTAGTACAACCAAGTACCGCACAGGCTTTGCCATGGTCGAGAAATTCCTGAAATACCTCCAGTACGAAAAACGGTGCAGCCCCCACACGCTCACCGCGTACCAAACCGATTTGGCGCAATTCGCCGCCTACCTGCAAGCCAGTTACGAATATCCGCAACCTGAAATGGCCGATTTTCCGTCCGTCCGCTCCTGGATTGTGAGTTTGGTGGAGGCAAAACTGAATGCCGCCTCAGTAAACCGGAAGATTGCCGCCCTGCGCACATTTTACAAATTCCTGATCCAGCAAGGTACCATAGACCGTAACCCGATGCTCAAAGTCCGATCGCTCAAGGAGAGCAGGCAACTGCCGCATTTCGTGGACGAGCGGCAACTGAACCAAGTGCTGGACGGCTCCGGGTTTCCCGACGGTTTCGAGGGCCTGCGCGACCAACTGGTGCTGGAGCTGCTCTACGGCACGGGCATCCGGCTGGCCGAGTTGCTGGGCATGGATCAAAACAGTATCTCCCGGTTCGACCAAACCATCAAAATCACCGGCAAGCGCAACAAGCAGCGCATCATTCCGCTCCATGCGGGCTTGCTTCCG
>JAYWIH010000026.1:0-18919 GCA_043789005.1 Sphingobacteriales bacterium | reverse complement strand
AAGCGGTTTTGGCTTCCGTTGTTAATTGCGGTGTGTTTACTCGTCCCATGGGACAAAATTATAAAATAATCTAAACTAATTATAATGACCTACTTAGCCCCCATTAATTTCAACCTTGTTTTCGCCGTACAAAACCACTTTCAACTCATCTGCCTGCAAACCGGCAATTTTCGCTTGGTTTTCACCCATCAGCTCCAGTGTGAATTTATCGCAGCGCAGCGTGTCTCGGCAAGTCAGTTGCTGCTCGCCACGAATCTGTACGCGCCTCAGTTTCCGGTAGGTTACATAGGCGGTAAGTTTTGCACCGCGATACAAGTTTTCCCAAAAGACATTGCCTTTTTTCCAACTGCCATTTCTTGCGGAAGTAGTCAGTTTGGCGTCATCCAAGTATAAATGCAGGGTTTTGCCTTTTGAAACGATGTTTATTTTTTCGGGCTGCACACCCGTATACTCCATTCGGATGCTCTCTTTGTCTCCCTGCAATAGCACCACATTGATCAGCGGACTGGCAATGAGCCTGTCGAAAGCGGGCAAGTCTTTGGTAATATCCTGGGCTTGCAACGAAATTGCGAGCATCAATCCCAATAAAAAAAAGAAAAACGTTTTCATACAATGAATAATTAGGCGGTGAACAATATGAGTTGCTTGGTAAGCTACCGGATAGATGCAAAATCACCATCGAAGGTTGCATCATCCGCCCGGATTTTCATCCTTACTCACTGCGCAGGCTCTTGACTGGATTGGCCAGTGCGGCTTTCACCGCCTGGAAACTTACCGTGAGCAAGGCAATGAAAACCGCCACAACCCCCGAAAGCGCGAAAACCCACCACGAAATCTCAATGCGGTAGGCGAAATCCTGCAACCAGCGGTTCATCCCGTACCAGGCGATGGGCACGGCGATGACGAAGGCGATTAACACCAGCACCAGGAAATCCTTGGACAACAGCGCGACAATCTGGCTCACCGACGCACCGAGTATCTTGCGGATGCCGGTTTCCTTGGTGCGCTGTTCGGCGGTGAACGTGACCAAGCCGAACAAGCCGAGGCACGCAATGAAAATGGCCAGAAACGTGGCCGTGTTCACGATTCGGGCAATCTTCCGCTCATTTTCGTAAAATTTCGCGATGGTCGCGTCGAAGAAAGCATATTGGAATTTCTCGCCGGGAAACAGTTTTTTCCACTTCCCTTCCACTTTGGCCATTGCGCCCTTGAAATCGCCGACCTGCCTGCCTTTGGTTCGGAGTCTGATGCTGATGGTGGTCGAATATTTGTTTTGGGAGGCAATAAATACCGGTTGGATGGCCGTGTGCAGCGACTGCACGTGAAAATCGGCGACAACGCCCACGATGGGCAGCTTCACATTCTCGTTCATGGATAGGAATTGGCCGATAGCCTGCGCGGGATTTTTAAAGCCCAACTGCCGGGCAAAGGTTTCGTTGATCAGGAACTCCCGGATTGTGTCGCTGTCGGAAATGTTGCGCCCGGCCACGATTTTGATACCGTAGAGTTTCACAAACTCCGCATCGCCCGATTTTTGGTGGGCGGTCACTTCAAGTTTCTTTTTCCCGTTGTTAAACGTGAGGGTGGTTGTGGAGTAGCCTTGCCGGGCGGGCGTTGAATAGCTCAGGCTGGCCATTTCCACCTCGGGCAGTTGCCTCAACTCATTCAGCAGCACACGTTTGCGGTTGCTTTTGTCCTGCCAGTTGGTTTCAAAATGCACGATTTCATCTTTTTTGAAACCCATGTTCTTGCCCAGCATGAAATTTATCTGCGTACCCACAATGATTGTGGCCATGATGAACGCCGTGGAGATGGAAAACTGAAACACGATCAGCGTCTTGCGCAAGTAGGCTTTTTGCGATCCCTTGGCGTTGGTCTGCCCTTTGAGCGACAGCACGGGCAGATACGAAGACAGCACCAAGGCCGGATAAAACCCCGACAGGAAAGTGGCCGCAACTGTGATTGCCAGCGTGAATAGCAGGATTTCGGGACGCAAAAGATGGAATTCGACACCGGTGGGAATGAAATCCTTGAAAGCTGACAGCACCGGATTGACGCACAGCAGCGACAGCAGCACGGCGCAAAAGACAATCAGGAAAGCCTCGCTCATGAACTGCAATATCAGGCCCGCCCGGCTGCTGCCCAACACCTTGCGCACTCCGATTTCCTTGGCTCGCCGTGCCGACTGGGCCGTGGCCAGATTGATGAAGTTGATGGCTGCAATCAGCAGCAGGAACCCGGCCACACCCATGAGTGCGTACAGCGTGGGCAGGTGCGCCAGCCGCACGTAGTCGCCGCCAAAATCGGCGTTGTAGTGGATGTCGGCCAAGGGTTGCAGCAAGAACCTGCGCCCCTTGCGGTCGGCGGGGTCTTTGATGTTTTTGTCCTTAATAGCATTCAGTTGCGCCACTACCTGCCTCGGGGTGGTGTTTCCGGCCAGTTTTACGAACATCTGCGAGGATGAGTTGGTGCTGGTCCAACTTTCAAATTGGGCGTTGTCCTTCCATTTTGTCTTCTGTATCGTCGTAAGCGAAATGAAATCGGTGAAGTGGAGGTCAGTGTTTTGTTTCCAATCCTCCACAATGCCCGAAATGCTTACCGTCACGGTATCGCCGAAGTCAGCGTAGCGGAGTGTGCGGCCAATGATCTTGTCCAAAGGCGTGTCGCCGAAGTAAACCTTGGCGCGGCTTTCGGTCAGCACCACTTTGAATGGTTCCGCAAGTGATTGTTTGGGGTTTCCCACCAGCCAACCGTATTTGAAAACCCCGAAATACTGCGGGTCGGCGGCGATGAAGCCCATCTTGTCCGGCTCCCAGCCGCCCATGCCAGTTTCAATTGTCTTGGTTTTGCCATTGCCCAGCGGCACAAAAACGCGGTCAATGTACTTGACGTGGAAAGCTGACACCACTTCCGCGCCGGTCATTTCCCGCTTGGCCGCCCAAGGCAGCGGAGCCGCGACACCGGAGTTCTTGTAAGTTTCGCCCGCAATGCCAATGTGCGAGACCACGCGGTAAATCCGCTCCTTGTCGGCGTGGAAAGTGTCGTGGCTCAGTTCAAAACTGACCAGCAGATAAATCACCACGCAGGCGCAAATGCCAATGGACAGGCCCACGATGTTGATGGCCGTGTAGGCCCGGTTTTTGGACAGGGTGCGGAAAGCGATTTTGAAATAATTGCGTAGCATGGCAGGTGGGTTTGGGGTTTTTCAACGATACTATTTTGGAAATGTTGGATGAGAGAATGAGTGAATGATAGAATGGGGGTTTCGGCTTTTTCGCGGATACTATTTTTTATCCGCTCATTCTCCCCTTCACTCATTCAAAATTATTCCGAACGCAGCGATTTCACCGGGTTGGCCAAGGCTGCTTTTACGGCTTGGAAACTCACGGTAACCAGCGCAATCAGCAAAGCCAAAACCCCCGCCACGGCAAAAATCCACCACGAAATGTCAATCCGGTAGGCGAAATCCTGCAACCAGCGGTTCATGGCGTACCAGGCAATGGGTGTGGCGATGACAAAGGCAACCGTCACCAGTACCAGAAAATCCTTGGATAACAGCGTGACTACCTGACTTACCGACGCGCCGAGTATCTTGCGGATGCCGATTTCCTTGGTGCGCCGTTCGGCGGTGAAGGTGGCCAGCCCGAACAGCCCTAGGCAGGCAATGAGAATGGCAAAGCCGGTGAAGGCTTTCAAAACATTGGCCAGCCGGTCTTGGTATTGATAAAGCCGGTTGAATTTTTCGTCCAGAAAAAAATACTCGAACGGCTTTTCCGGCTCGTAGCGGCTGTACATCTTACGGAACTGCGCGATTTTTCCGGGCAATTCCGCTTTCTTGTCCAGCCGCACGCTCAGGTAGCCGCCTGTCTGCATGAGATTTCCGGCCGTGTCCTGCACTGGCCAAATCATCATCGGGTTGATTCGAGCTTGCAAGGATTCGATGTTGAAATCTTTCAGGATGCCGACGATTTCTACTTTGTCTTCGGGTTTGTCGCCCAGCGGAATGTAGCTGCCCAGCGGTTCGCGGTAGCCCAGTTCCTTTGCCGCCGTTTCGTTGATGAGCACTTTTTTGGCGAGTCCGGCAAATGATTCGGCGGCGGGGGTTTTGCGGTGCCACCGGATGCCGTAGGTTTTCAGGAAATCACTGTCCACACTGTTGTAAGTCAAACTGATCAGCCGTTTGTCAGCCAGTTGGGTGGTCATTAAATTGATGCCTTTTGAGTCGAACGGAACGGACGTTGAAGCCCCCACACCAGTTACGCCCGCCGTCCGGCGGATTTCCTCTTTCAGGTTCAGGTACTTCCGCCCCACCGAGCCTTCCACCGGAATCACCAGCATCCGGTCTTTGTTGAGGCCAATGTCCTTGCTGCGCATGAAATCCATTTGCCGCTGCATGATGAGGCTGCAACAGATCAGCACACCCGAAACGGCGAACTGAAACACGATGAACACGCGCCGCACGCGGGCACTGCCCCAATCGGTTTTGAAACCGCCTTTCAGCACGGAAACCGGCGCGAAACCCGACAACAGCAAAGCCGGATAACTGCCCGCCAACAGGCTGCTGGCCAGAAACACAATCGCCGCGATTCCCAGAAAAGCCGGTTGCCAGAGCAACCGCACCGGCAATTTAACTTGCAGCAGTTGCTGGAATACCGGCAACGCCAGTTGCATCCACACCCACGCCAGCACGAAGGCAACAGAACACAACAGCACCGATTCGCCGAAGAATTGTACAGCCAATTGCCGGCGACTGGCACCAATCACTTTCCGTACGCCCACTTCCTTGGCGCGTTGGGTGGCGCGGGCGGTGGTCAGGCTCATGTAATTGACCAAGGCCAGCGAAAGAATCACCAATGCAACGCCCAAGAAAACATAGACGTATTTTAGGTTTTCAGAAGAGGTTTTGCCGTACAGGTGCAAGTCGGGCAGGGCTTCCAGCAACACGGTCAGCTTGGCTTCGGGCATGGGAGCCTTGACCAACTGTTTCAGTGATCCCCGTATTTTGCCGACTTTGCTGGCATCAGTGAGCAAAAAGTAGGTTTGGTAATTGCCGACACCCACATCCTGCCAAGCGAAGGCGTTCTTGTCAAGCATCGCCAAGGTGCTGAACGAGGCCACAAACTGGTAGTCAATGGATGAGTTGGACGGGGCCTTTTCTATAATACCCGTCACTTCAAACAGGTGTTCGACCGACGGCTGTCTGTTGGCATCCAGCGCAAAAAAATCGGAGGTGGTCTGGTACGACAGCTTTCTGCCGACCGGATTTTCATTACCGAAATACTTGGCCGCCATCTCCGGTGTGATCAGGATGGTGAACGGACGGTTCAACGCTGTTTTTGCGTTGCCTTTCAACAACGGGAAATTGAAAACCGATAGGAATGAACTGTCGGCAAACAGAAACCTGTCTTCGTACAGCCGCCGGTCGGGGCTGCCCGTGGGCCACAGCAAAACCCGGTCGTAGGGAGCCATGCGCACGAAATTCTCTATCTCCGCATTGTTCTGCTTCAGCACCGGAGCCGTCATCACCGAAAACCGATCCGAGTTGAAGTCTCGCTCACCAAACCGCATTTCGTTAGAAGCCTTGAAAATGCGTTCGGCGTGGGCATGGAACCGGTCGTAACTGAATTCGTGGAAAACGAACAGGATGATGAGCAGACTCACCGCCATGCCCACCGACAAACCGACGATGTTGAGCAAGGCGTAACTCCGCTGGCGAACCAACGTCCGCCAAGTGGTCAGGAAATAATTGCGCAGCATAAGCGGGCGGGTTTGGGGTTTCGAAAAGATACTATTTTGGAAGCCGCCAGATGGCTGCAGAACCAACAAATATCATTATCCGAAAACGTGCCAAATCCAAAAAGTGCGTTTGCGAGCAATAGGAGTGGGTGGAAAACAAAAAAGTGTCCGGTTTCGGACACTCACTGTCCGAAACCGGACACTCTTTTGCTTACGCCGAGATGGGAATCTCGGAACATGGGCGGCACGAGGTGGGAACCTCGCGCCAGTTAGCCGGTGACCACACCTGTCGCGCGTCTGCGACGCGTGACGGCTGGTTTCGCGATTGCAACGCGTTTGGGTCAGTGCCAGACAGGTCAGGCTCCTACGCCACCGGCCAGAGGCCGCCCGGCGGTGGCTGTGTTTGTTTGGATTGCATTCCGCAACCGGAAATCTGCATTCCGCATTTTATTCTCTCATTCCTTTACTCAAAATTCAACATTGAATCGGCTTGTTAGATATTGCCCGTAGCCGATGTTTCGTTTATCTTAATCTTGTCGTTTTTCTGTACGCCCGACATCACCTCTATATTTATGCCGTCCGAAATGCCGGTCTTGATCAGGCGTTTCTCGAACTTCTGCGGGGCGGTTTCCACTTCCACAAACGTACTGTCTTTTTTGAATTGCAGCAGGCTTTCTTTGATGGCCAGCACCTTGTCGCGTTTGTCCAGTACAATATCGGCGTTGGCACTGTAGCCCGCGCGGATGAATTCGTTTTCGGGCAGCACCACGCGGGCTTTTATCTGGAACTTGATGGCTCCTTCCTTGGTCACGCCCTTGGGCGAGATGTAATACAGGTCGGCCTTGTATTTTTTCTCTTCCACAGCTCCCAGCGTCAGTTCCAGCGGCATTCCTTCTTTCAGTTTCGCCACTTCGCCTTCGTCCACTTCGCCCTCGAAAATCAAGCTTTTCATGTCGGCAACCGAGGCAATGGTGGTGCCTTCGTTGAAGTTGTTGCGTTCAATCACTGAGCTGCCCACTTTCACGGGCACGTCGAGCAGCATTCCGGCAATGGTGGACAAAATCACGTTGGAAACCGAGCCTTTGCGCCTTGATGTGCCGCTTTTCAGAATTTGCAATTGGTTGGCGGCGGCATCCACGGCTTGCTTTTTCAGGTTGTAATCCGACAGGTAGCGGCGGTATTCCTGTTCGGCAATCACTTTCTGGTCGAAAAGCTGCCGGTAGCGGTCGAATTCCTTTTTGGCTTCGGTCAGTTGTATTTGCGCCGTTTCCAAGCTGCTTTCGGCTTGGTTTATGTTGGCCAGATTCGGTACGATCTTGATTTTGGCAATGGGTTGCCCGGCTTTTACCGTCTGTCCGGCTTCCACGTACAGTTCCTCCACAATGCCCGACACCTGCGGCTTTATGTTTACTTCGCGCAGCGGCACGATGGAGCCGGTAGCAATGGTTTTCTTGGTGATGCTGGTCACAAACGGCTTTTCGGTCTTGTAAACCGTGGGTGTGTTCTTGGACTTGTTGTAAAAATAATAGCCCAGCCAAACAGATCCGGCAATCAAGGCTAAAACAAGAATCGAATAAATGACGCGTTTCATGGTTGCAGGTTGTGTTTATTAGTTGTGAAATATCTGTATGCTGGCTTTCTGTAATTGTTTTTCAAGGAGGTTTGGGCTTTTCAAAACATACTATTTTGTCCTTCCGGAAGAACCTTGTGACAAACAAAGCCATGTACAGTTCCGGAAGCCGCCGAATTTGCCACAGGTTCCTTCCAGGAGGACAGTTGAACATGGAATGTCGGACAATCACTATTTCCTGAAAACCATTTGACAACCAGCCAACCATTCATTTCACTCATCCCGCAAGGCCACCACCGGATCCACCCGTGCCGCCTTCATGGCAGGCACCAGCCCAATCAGCGCGCCGCCAATTACCAACACTACCGTAGCCCAGAAAGCCATGTTCAAGTCCACTTCCGGGTTGGCGAAAAACGCGCCTTCGGCATTGAATTTCTTGAGCAGGAAATTGATGCCCGCAATGATGCCCGTGCTGGCCAGCAGGCCCAGATAGCCCGCCACGGTGGTAATCACAATGGTTTCCTGCAAGATCATGCCCACAATGCTGCCCGGCGTGGCTCCGAGTGCCTTACGGATGCCAATTTCCTTGGTGCGTTCCTTGACTACAATCAGCATGATGTTGCCCACGCCGATAACCCCGGCAACAATGGTGAAAATGCTGACAAACCAACTGAACGTGCGGATGATCCAGAACAGGCCCTGCACCTGCATAAACTCCTCCTCCACATTTTCCGAGCCAATGGCGCGTTCGTCGTCGGGATGGATGCGGTGGCGGCTGGCCAGAAACTTCTTGATTTTCTTTTCCACCAACGCCGATTTTATGCCCTCCTTGGGCACAAACGCAAACCAGCCGATTTGGTTTACCAAGTTAAATGTCTGTTGCAGGGCCGTATTACTGACAAAAACCTGTTTCGACATCCACATCACGGTTTCGGCCTGCGTGCTGCGGATTGTGTACACGCCCACAATTAAAAACGGTATGCTCTTGATGCGGATGTATTTGCCCACCGGGTTTTCGCCGTTGAACAGCACATCGCGCACGGTGGTGCCAATCACAGCCACTTTGCGTTTGTCGCGGATGTCCAACTCGTTGAGGTAGCGGCCCTGCAACATGGCGAACGGCTGTACCTTGTAGTAATCCGGGTAGTCGCCATAGACTTCAAACGCGCTGCTTTTGCGGCCATAAACCACCTGCGCCGAACCAATGGAAAGCCGTGGCGCAATCACTTTCAGTTCGGGCATATTGCGGCGCAGGGCGGCCACATCGTCGTTGTTGAACTTCACAAACCGGCCCGGCTGCACACCCTTGTAGGCCATGCTGGTGCGCTGCGACCACAGGAAAATGGCGTTCTTGGCCACGTTGAACTGACCTTCAATGCCGTTTTCAAAACCGCGTCCGCTGCCCAGCAGAATCACCAGCATCCCTATTCCCCAAGCCACGCCGAGGCCCGTTAAAGCCGTGCGGAGCTTGTTCTTACGCACCGTGGCGTATATTTCCTGCCATTTGTCCAGGTCAAACACAGTGTTGAATGAGCGAATTAATGAATGATGGAATTAAAATGAAATGTTCGGATGGTTGATTGTCAATGTTTGCAAAATAGTATGTTTCAAAAAGCCCAAACCCGCCTGTTACTCCGAAAGCCGTTGCCGGTCTGACACACAGTGTCTGACCGGCGTTCTCCTTATCCTGAAAATCCTATAATCCGGCAAATCCCTGTCTGCCGACAGGCAGGCTGATTCAGACAAAATAGTATCTTTCAAAAACGCCAAACCCGCCAATTGTTCTATTCGCTCATTTGCTCATTCCGTCATTCACTCATTGTTTTCAGTCCGCCCGCAATGCTTCCACCGGCTTCACATTGGCGGCTTTCATGGCCGGAAACAGCCCGGCAATGGCTCCAGCGGCCACCAGCAACACAATGGCGACAAACACCAGGCTCAAATCCACGGTCGGGTAGGTGAAATAACGGATTCCGTCGTTGGCCTGCGTGATGAAATACCCGATTCCCTCCAGCATCCCGACCCCGGCCAGCAAACCCAGATAACCCGATACGGAAGTGATGACGATGGATTCCTGTAACACCAGGCTCACAATGCTGCCCGGCGTGGCCCCGAGTGCCTTGCGGATGCCGATTTCCTTGGTGCGTTCCTTGATGATGATGAGCATGATGTTGCTCACGCCCACAATGCCCGCCACCAGCGTGAGTATGCTGATGAACCACACAAAAATGGCGATGCCGTTGAACAGGCCCATGAAACGCTGGTAGTTTTCCTCGTTGTTGTTCATGCCCACCGCTTCCTTGTCATTCACGTCAAACTGATGCCGGTTGGCCAGCAGTTGGCGCACTTGCTTTTCCACCTCGCTCACGGGCACGCCGGGCTTGGTGGTCATGGCCAGCGTGTGCACCTTGTTGTACAGGTTGAATATGCCTTGCAGCGTGGTTATGGGCATCACCGAACGCTCTTCCAACCGCCCCTGCTCGCCCTTGTTGGTGAACACGCCCACCACTTGGAAATATATGCCCGTGGGACGCTGGTTCCTGAGTTTTTCAAGGCTGTCGGCCGGTGAAAGTTTTGGGGCGGTGTTATCGGCCTGCTTTTCTTTGAGCACCATCACTTTCACGTATTTGCCAATCACGTCGGCATCCGCCGTTTCCTTGCCAAACAGCACTTCCTTCACGCGCCGCCCCAGCACCAGCACCTTGCGTTTTTCCTGCACGTCGAGCGGATTGACGTTGCGGCCCGCGACAATCTTTGAGCCGTTGATGAGCAGGTAGTTGCGGTTGGCTCCCATGATCTGGTACGAGCCGTTCTTGTCCTTGTAACTGAGCGTGTATTCGCCCCAGAACGTGGTGCGCGGAGCCAGCAATTCGGTGCCGGACACTTGCTGGCCTATCATATCCAAGTCTTGGTTGTTGAAGATGATTTCGCGGCCCGGCTTAGTGCCTTTGTAGGGCATGGATGTCTGTCCGTTCCACACCCAGAGGCTGTTTTTGGCTTCGTTGGCAAATTCCTTTTCAATGCCTTTCTGCATCCCGTTGCCCGCGCCGAGCAAAACCACGAGCATGAAAATGCCCCAGAACACGCCGAATGCGGTCAGGATGGTGCGGAGTTTGTTTTTCCGCATCGTCGCCAGTATTTCCTGCCATTTGTCCAGGTCGAACACAGTGTGGAATGATAGAATGAGTGAATGATTGGATTAAAATGCGATGGTCAAATGGCCGGTCGCCTATTGTTTGCAAAATAGTATGTTTTAAAAACGCCAAACCCGCCTTCGTGATTTGAAACCGTAGAGACGTTGCACCGCAACGTCTCCCACCATAGCGTTTCTGTTTCCGGCAAAAATGTTCCTGATGTCGATGTTGCCAATATTGATGTTGCGCACAAGACGTTGCGTACAACGCCTCTATTTCATTTTCCGGCATTCGGCCATGTTGGCTTCCAGGCGGCGTTTAATTTCCTTCACCAGTTTCTCATCATCGGTTTTGAGCGAAAAACTGTACTCGCCATCCTCCTCCCCGGATTCGTCCCCGGATTTTAAGGGAATCAGCCGGAGCGTGTAGCCGCCTTTGTCCTTTTCGCAATCCACCCGTTTGATTGCATCCAGCGTGGTCCCGAAACTCATGCCGAAATTGAAGCCTTCGTCGTTGGTCTTGATTTTCATGTCGGCATTGCAACCATCCAAACGAAACACCGGCTTGGCCGATTTGTCCTTTTTGTCTTGCGTCAGCGCGTTCAGTTGCTTTTCCAGCCAAAGGTTGTTTTGCTCAAATGTCTGGCTCTGCGCTGAGACAACTGAAACGGCTAAAAGTGAAATGATGGCGAATGCGTAAGTTTTCATGGTTGTAGTCAGCAAAACAGGATTGTGAAAATAGTATGTTCCCCGAAGCCCAAACCTGTCTGGCGCGTCCTTGCAGCGAAGCAAGCAAGGACGGTTTTCCTTTTTCCTTTTGATAATCACGCAATCACTCTTTCAGCCGCTTTTTCCCCGGCCACAATCAGCCCGTCTTTCAGGCGGATGGTGCGTTGTGTCTGTTCGGCCACATCATGCTCGTGCGTCACGATGATCACCGTCATGCCTTGCTGGTGTACATCCTTGAAAAGTGCCATCACCTCCGCCGATGTCTGCGTGTCCAGCGCACCGGTCGGCTCATCGGCAAGGATTATCTTGGGCTTGGAAATCAAGGCTCTGGCAATGGCCACGCGTTGCCGCTGCCCGCCCGACATTTCGTTGGGCATATGGTTTGCCCAGTCCAGCAACCCTACTTTTTCCAAGTATTCCAACGCTGTCCTGTTGCGCTGCTTGCGGCCCACTTTCTGGTAATACAGCGGCAAGGCCACATTTTCCATCGCATTCTTGAACGACAGCAGATTGAACGACTGGAACACGAAACCGATGAAATGGTTGCGGAAATACGCCGCCTTGGTCTGCGATAGGTTCTTATCAATCAACTGGCCGCCCAGCGTGTAGGTGCCCTCGTCGTGGTTGTCCAGAATGCCCAGAATGTTGAGCAGCGTGGACTTGCCCGAACCCGACGAGCCCATGATGGAAACCAGTTCGCCTTCGTGGATGGTTGCGTCAATGCCTTTGAGCACGTGCATCCGGTTGTTGGCCAGCGAGTAATACTTATGGATGTTGCGCAGTTGGATCATAATCCTGATAATTCGCCACCTTTATTGTGCAATGCAAGGTAGTGGGTTTTGTATGGTGCGGAAATGTTTTTTATATGGAATGTTTCCTTTCGGGATGACTGGTTGGAAACCGGGATGGGGAGAGGCCTTCCCCCTGTCTGCCGACAGGCAGGCAACCCCCTCCCAAAGAGCAGGGCTTTCAAAATGGCATTTCCTGAAACTCTTGAAGCCTGCCCAAGCATCAGATGCGCGGGAAACCGGAAAGGTTGCACGGGGCGGGGAAAATTTACCGGCTGATTGTCAAACGGTTGATGCCGACCGTAGGGGAAACCCTTGCGGTTGCCCAACAGGGCTGGTTGATGCCTGTAAAAAAATAGTATCTCTTAAAAAGGCGAAACCCGCCGCCATTCAACGTCCAGCCGTTCAGTTTTTAAACACGTTCAAGTCTAGCACAAAGCCGGGAAGCACATCCTCGCCGGAAAGAGACTGGTCGAAACCGGTGGTTTTTTCTTGGCTGCCATCGGCCCTGAAAACGTGGGCGTTTTGGTTTTTGAGATCAATGAGCCAAGCCAGCCGGCAGCCGTTGGCAATCCAGTCGCGCATCTTTTGCTCGGCATCGGCCAGGCGGTCGGAGGGCGACATCAGTTCCAGTACGAAATCGGGGCAGATGGGGGCGAATTTCTCTTTTTGTTCCTCAGTCAACCCGTTCCACCGCGCGTTCTCCACCCAAGCCACATCCGCCGACTTCACCGAGGAATCGGGCAGCATGAATCCGCCGTTGGACTCGAACATCCTGCCGAGTTTGCGTTGGCGGTTCCAGATTACGAAATCAGCCGAAATCTCGCTGTTTAAATTGCTTGTTTTGCTTCCGGTGGGCATGGCTATGTAGATTGTTCCGAATCTGTCGCGTTCAAAATTCAAGGGGCGGTTGGCTTGGCAGAAATCGAAAAACTCGTCGTCGGTGAAACGGTGTACTGTCGGTGGGATTTGCAAGTGAATCCCTTTGTCGGTCAGCGTTTCGGGTTGGGCTGTGGCAATCATGGGCGGGCGGGTTTGGCGTTTTTGAAAGCTGAAAGCCCCGTCTTTAGCGGGGATACTATTTTTTACTCCCCTTCGGGGCCGGTCATTCCAATACGGTCGGCAATCAGGTAGTCGTTGTTTTTTTGCGGGTTGTTGGTGGTGAGCATTTCGCCCAGAAAACCGGCCAGAAACAACTGCACACCCACCACAATCGCCACCAAGCCCAAGAAAAACAGCGGCTGGTCGGTGACGCTGCGCACGGTTTTGCGCAAATACACATTGTTGTAAATTTTCTCGCCGATGAGCCAGAACGCGAGGATGAAACCGATCAGGAATGAGGCCGTGCCCAGCGTGCCGAAAAACTGCATGGGCCGTTTGCGGAAACGGGTGATGAATGAGATGGTGAGCAAGTCCAGGAAGCCGAAAATGAAGCGTTCCAGCCCGAATTTGGTGTGGCCGTACTTGCGCGGGCGGTGTACAACCACTTTCTCGCCGATTTTGGTAAAGCCGCTCCACTTGGCAATGAACGGGATGTAGCGGTGCATCTCGCCATAGACTTCAATGGTCTGCGTCACGCGGCTGTTGTAGGCTTTCAGTCCGCAATTGAAATCGTGCAGTTCAATGCCCGAAAACCGGCGGGCCACGGCGTTGTACAATTTTGTCGGGATGGTTTTGCCCGGCGGGTCGTGGCGTTCCTTCTTCCAGCCCGACACCATGTCGTATTTCTGTTTGGCAATCATCTGGTACAGTTCCGGAATCTCGTCGGGACTATCTTGCAAGTCGGCATCCATGGTTATGACCACGCCGCCCCGGGCACTGCGGAAACCCACGTGCAACGCCGCCGACTTGCCATAATTGCGGTTGAACCGGATGCCTTTGACGGCCGGATTGTGCATGGAAATGCGCCGGATTACGTCCCACGAATCGTCGGTGCTGCCGTCGTCAATGATGATTGCCTCGTAGGCAAAGGCATTTTCGCGCATCACGCGGTCAATCCATTCACAGAGTTCGGGCAGCGACTCGGCTTCGTCCTTGGCCGGAATCACGACTGAAATTTGGGGTTTGTCAGACATCAATCACTGTTAAATGAGCGAATGGGTGAATGGGTGAATAAATTCCCATCCACCCATGCCAAATTGATCATTGGGTGAATACCTCGGGGTTTTTCTTCATGATGGCGGCAATGACCAGGCTCAGCACCGAGCCGATGATGGCGTAGGTGAGCATACCCGTAAACAGCGTCTTGACCGGGCCAGTGTTGTTGAAATCTTCGCGCACCTTTTCAATGGCCGTGTCAATGTCGCCTTCGGGAGCGTTGAATTTCTTCATCATCTCCTCCGATTTCTCGACCGTGTATTTCAACTGCCGCTCCCGCTGCGACGGATCCACGTAGAACGAATAAATGACCGTGAACAGGCTCACCAGCAACCCCACCACCAGCGAGGTCAGCGCACCGGCTCCCAAGCCTTGGCCGTAGGTCATGAAGCCGCCGTTTTGCTGGCGGAAAGCCTTGAGTGCCAGTACAATGCCCCCGACAAGGATGGCAAACGAAACCATGCCCAGCGCAAAATTCAAGTCAAGTCCGGTAATGATGAGCAGCAGCGTGTAGATGACCAGGGCCAGGCCCGTGTAAAGCCCGAACTGGAGGGCGGTTTTGACAAGCGATGGCGCGGCAATTTCCTTGGTTTCCATGATCGAGGGTTTAAGGTGAAAAAGGTTGGGGTTTGGCGTTTCTGAAAGATACTGTTTTACAAGCTGATGTTACGCAAGCATGGTTTTTTCCTTAAACATGCGACACGTTTTTGCGCATCAGCGCGGCAACCATGCCGGTAACGAGCAGGCTAATTACGAAATTCTTGATAAAAATGCCACCGGGAAAGAAAACCATGTTGAACGGCGTGATGGACGGAAGGTTGGCCAGTTGCGCCTTTAACGCGGCTTGCTGCACGGCATTCTTGCGCACGGCCTCGGTTTGCAATTCGGTTTCAATGTTTTGCCGCATCAGTTGCACGAAATCGGTGAGGATGTTGGGCGCGAAGAAACTGACAATCAGGTAGATGGCAAGGCAGGCGAGCAGCGTGCCGATCAGGTTCACCTCAATGCCGATGATGGCTCCCTGCCAGAAATGCAGCATTCCGCCCTGCCGCCGGTCGCGGTAGTAGCCCATCGCAAACAGGATGCACACCAGTGTGATCACAATGTCGAGCCGGCTCATGTTCACTAATGCATTGTCGCCGACCCAGTATTGCAGGGCCAGGAAATAGAGCACAATCATGGCCGCCGCCGCCGCGCCGAATTGCAGGGATACGCGCAGGTAATTCATGTTCTGTCCTGGATTTCGGATGTTCGGTTTTCCGTCATGCTCATTCGGTTTTGGTTCACAATCCCGATCACTTTTCCTCTCAGCTTCCGGCCGATGAAAGGCGTGTTCCGTGATTTGGAGCGGATGTGCGTATCCGTGAAAACCCATTCGGTTTCCGGGTCGAAGAGCGTCAGGTTGGCCGGTTGATTCTCGGCAATCTTCAAGTCGGGTAGACCCAGGATCCGGCGGGGTTTGGTGCTGAAAAAAGATACTATTTTATCGGGCGGCAAAGTTGTGTTGTGCGTGCAAATCAGCGCAAAAGCCGTTTCCAAGCCGATGAGGCCAAAATCGGCCAAGTCGAATTCGAGGTTTTTCACTTCCGCATCCAGCGGGTGGTGGTCTGAAACAATGGCATCAATTGTGCCATCGGCAAGGCCCGCCCACAGCGCATCAATGTCGGCTTGGCTGCGGAACGGCGGGTTGGTTTTCAAATGCGTGTCAAACTGCATCAGGTCGTTGTCGGTGAAGGCAATCTGGTGGGCGGCCATATCGCAAGTCACGTGCAAGCCCTGTCTTTTTGCCTGCCGCACCAACTCCACGGATTCGGCACTGGAAAGGCACGAAAAGTGGATTTTGCCGCCCGTGTATGCCAGCAACCTCAGGTCGCGCATCACCATCATGCTTTCGGCCATGGCGGGCATTCCTTTCATGCCGAGCATGGTGGCCGCCAAGCCTTCGTGCATCGTGCCGAACTGCGAGAGCAGCGTATCTTCGGGCCGGCTGATGAACAGGCCGCCGAAGGGCTGCAGGTATTGCAGCACTTTGAGCACCATGTCGGGGTTTTGCAGCGGCGCGTGCCCATCCGAAAACGCGACTACACCCGCGTGGTGCAGGTCCATCATGTCGGTCAGGTCTTTGCCGTGCGTGCCCAGCGTTACGGCGGCCACGGAATGCAGTTGCACGGCGTGGCTTTGGTTGCCGTTGGTCACGTAACCCACTGATTCCTTGGTTTGTATGACCGGATTTGTGTTGGGCAGCACCGCGATTCCGGTAAAGCCGCCCGCCGCTGCCGCCCCGCGCACGGATTGCAGGGTTTCGCGGGATTCGTAACCCGGATCAGGTACCGAAACGCGCATATCCAGCCAGCCCGGCGACACGTGCAAGCCCAGTCGTTCTATTGTCACCGCATCGGCCTGCGCCGCCAAGTCATCGGCGATTTGGGTGATGATGCCGTTTTCAACGAGCAGGCTTTTGATTTGCCCATTGAACGGCGAGGCGGGGTCAAGGATGCGGGCGGCGCGGATGAGGATTTTCATGGATTCGGGAAGGCGGCTTTCATGGGGCGTTCCGGCGCAAAGCTAACCAAGCCGCACCGGTTTGCAAGGCGCGGGTTCGGGCTTTTGCGGGGATACTATTTTTCACTACATTTACTTTCTTGCATTTGCCCGAACCAACAACCGCCCGCCAACCATGATTGCCGTCGCAGAAAAACGCTACTCGGTGGAAGAGTATCTTGAACTGGAAACAACCGCCGAAATCCGCCATGAATTTGTGGACGGAACCCTTATCCCCATGCCCGGAGAATCGAAAATCGCGAATGTGATTGCAGGAAATTGTTACTTTTCCCTGCGTCTGGCTTTAGGAGAAGGCCAAAGAATCTATACGCACGATGTGCGGCTCGCGGTGAGAACCGGTTCCGTTTATCGCTATCCCGATCTGATGGTAGCTCCCGAAACGGACGATGCCGACACGCACGCCATTCTGGAACCAACCCTGATTATCGAGGTTCTATCGGAAAGCACGCGCAATACGGATCACAGCAAGAAACTCATTGAATACACCAACCTGCCCTCACTGCACTATTATTTCTTGGTTTCCCAAGACGAATGGCTGATAGAAACCTACAGCCGCAAAAACCACGAGTGGGTTTATAATTTCTACACCAAACCCACCGAAAAAATCCCGATGCCGTTTTTTGCCGCCGAATTGCTAGTGGGCGATGTGTACAAAGGCGTGGAGCTGTAGGCGGGTTTAAGCTTTTTGAGGGATACTATAGCAACCGCACATGATTGGTGTTAACAAATAAAATTCCGGTAAAACAGGCAGGTTTTACGTTTCCAAAAGATACTATTCAGCCAAAGCCCTTCTTTTTGACACCAATCACGTGCGGTTGGTTTTAATCTTCGTGCGGCAACTCGTCAGTGCTGTGTATTAATTGGTGTTTTATCAATACTTTAACATAATGCCTGTTGCGCCTTTCCTTCTTGGCATCAGCCCTCTTTTCGTTGCGTTTGTCCTTAACAATTTGGTCTAAGTCATTTAGTTGTTCCATTTCTTTTACATCGTTGATTGACGTTCGTTTTGGCATAAGACTTGACTTAAAATTGCGGCTTTATCATTTTTTAGGTTTGATTTCGTAACTAAGTTTAAATTTAATCTACAGATTCCTCTCTGTGTCTCTGTAATTACAAAATCGATTGCCCAAGCATCTAAGCATCAATTTTTTTTGCTATTTTAATGCCGATCACCCTTCCAAGTGCCACCGTAGCGGTAGTTCGGTTCACTTTTAGCTTTATTGCAGCATTCGGTACAAACAAAAATCCAAACTTTGCCCTTTGCTATTTTCACTCTATAAAGACAGATTTCTTCTTTTTGACACAAGGCGCAAATTTTAGTTTTCATTTTCTTCCAATCATAAATCCAACCCTGTGAAAAAACGGATTTGCAGTAAGAAAGTTTAAAGCGAAAACTCGTTTTTACTTTCTCAGCTACGGCTTGCACAACGTCCAGACTTCAATAGACCTGTTTCCTAAATAGACCATTTTTTAGCTCAAAAACGCAGCTTATATTGGAAAGAGAGCTATTACGTATTAATGGGCAGGGCTTTTTGCAGGTTGGGAAATAAATATTTGTCTGCCGGAGCCAAAGTACAGCGATGCAAACAGCCGAAGTTTCAACGTCAAGCCCAACTTGCATAAAACCCCATGTAGTGCGTTTGTTGTATTCTACGGTCTGTTATTCTGCTTCTGAAACAATGCTAATAATTTGTCCAAGATTGTTTTTTGTAACTAACGCAACCCTTGCACCAATTTTATATTTAATTAGATACTTACTTTGATTACTAATGCCGATGTTTTCTAAAGGCATCACAGTATAAACCTGTCCGAATATTTTAAGCAAAGAATTATTAGAAACAGTTAGAGCTTTTATTTTAGGTATTGCATCTTTTGAAAAAAGTTCATTATTAAAATCTATCGCCAAAGGATTTTTAAAGAGTTCAGTGATAAGATTTGTCATAACTGCATTATTATTTTTTATTACAGAAATCTTGGGTCTGCTTAGTTCAGGAATATAAAGCGCTGCAATGTCATTAGCTATTAACCCTGGACTTGAAGGATTTAAATTTGTTAAAACAATAATAGTTAATTTATCATCTGGGAATCTTGCTATGTAATTATTAAAACCTTGCCAACTGCCACTATGTTGAAAGGCCTTGTGTCCATTTACTGAGTTTAAGAACCAAGCAAAACCATAAGGGTGCAAACTGTCATTATTTAGTCTTAAGTACTTGGGTAAAATTACTTTAGATTAAAATCGGAAAAATTGATTTTCACATTTTTTCCTAAATTAGCTAGAAACCGATTAACTGCATAGAAAAG
>JAYWIH010000025.1:0-19057 GCA_043789005.1 Sphingobacteriales bacterium | reverse complement strand
ATCACCGTGGGCGAAGCCTCGCCATCGTAGGGAATTCCGCCGGACTCCTTGTTCTGGTTGAAAAACGCGTAGAGCGAATAGAAATCCTTCTGCGAAATCGCGTCGTACTTATGGTCGTGGCAGCGGGCACACTCCACGGTCAGGCCCAGGAACGCCTTGCCAAACGTGCCGGTGCGGTCCACCACGTATTCGGTGCGGTACTCCTCGTCAATGATGCCGCCTTCTTGGCTCTGCGGGTGGTTGCGGTTGAAACTGGTGGCAATGAGCATATTGCGGCTCGGTTTGGGCAGCAGGTCGCCGGCCAGTTGCCACGTCACGAAGTGTCCGAACGGCAGGTTTTGGTTGAATGCCCCGATCACCCAGTCGCGGTACGGAAACGAGTTGCGCATCCCGTCGTCTTGGTAGCCGTGGCTGTCGGCGTAGCGCGCCACGTCCATCCAGTCGGTGGCCACGCGTTCGCCGTAGTGCGGCGAGGCCAGCAGCCGGTTCACCGTTTTCTCGTACGCGCCGGGCGATTTATCGGCCAAAAACGCGTCTATCTCCTTGGGCGTGGGTGGCAGTCCGGTCAGGTCCAGGCTCACGCGCCGCAGCAGCGTTTCCTTGTCCGCTTCGGGTGCGGGACGCAGGTTCTTGTGTTCCAGCTTTGCCAGCGTAAACCGGTCAATGGAGTTGCGCGTCCATTGCTGGTTTTTCACGGCGGGCGGCGGCGTTTTGACCGGCGCAATCAGCGACCAGTGGATTTTGTATTCCGCACCCTGCTCTATCCATTTGACAATCAGGGCTTTTTCTTCCTCATTGAGTGCCAGGTGCGACTCCGGCGTGGGCATGACCAGTTCCGGATCTTGCGAGAGTATCCGGCTGATGACTTGGCTTTTGCGCATGTTGCCCGGTACAATGGCGTGTTCGCCTTTGTTTTCGGGCAGTTCGCCAAAGGCCCCTTCGGGCGTGTCGAGCCGCAAACCGGCTTGCTGCTTGTTCTTGTCCGGGCCGTGGCAGGCAAAGCAGCGGTCGGACAGCAAGGGTTTTACGTGCAGGTTGTAATCAATCTTTTCGGGAAGTTTGGCATAGGCCAGTTGCACTTGCTCGGGTACCGGATCGGCGCAGGATGCCAGGAGCAGGGCGCATCCGAAGATGAGGGCCGTGGATAAAGACGCGTTTGGCTGGCGGGTGTGTTGCATGATGGGGTCGCAGGAAAAAACAGTCACCTTTAAACTCACTTTCGGTTGAAGATTCAGTTTCCGATGAAAAAAACTTATTTTCCTCATCGGAAAGGAGTAAGTTACATTTGTTTTGCTTCGTTTCAAGGGCGGTCCGAAAATAGACCGGAACGGTTTCCAAGGCCGGTTCAGCATCTTCCGATATCATTTGATGGGCGCAGAAGCGGGTTTCAGCATTTTGAAAGATACTATTTTGCAGCCATAAAGATAGCTGACGGCAATTCGTTGTACAATCTACCAAACAAAATACGTTTCTAAAATTTAACGACCCAAATTAATCGCATGAAAAAGAACTTTCATTTGGTTTCATTATTGGTTGGCGTTTCTGTGTTGTCCGCCGTGCAGAGCATATCTGCGCAGAGCCAGCCGACACTGAAAATCGCCAAGCTCAAGTACAATGGCGGCGGCGACTGGTATGCCAACAAAACGTCGCTGCCCAACCTGATTGATTTTTGCAACCGGAACCTGAAACTGAACCTCTCGCCCGACGGCGATGTGGTGGAAGTAGGCAGCGCGGAGCTTTTCTCGTACCCGTTTGTCCACATGACCGGACACGGCAACGTGGTTTTTTCGGATGCGGAAGCCAAAAACCTGCGCAAATACCTGATTTCGGGCGGCTTTCTGCACATAGACGACAACTACGGGCTGGACAAATTCATCCGGCTGGAAATGAAAAAAGTCTTTCCCGAACTTGGTTTCGTGGAACTGCCGTTCAGCCATCCGGTCTACCACCAGAAATTTGATTTTCAAAAGGGACTGCCCAAAGTACACGAGCACGACGGCAAGGCACCGCAAGGTTTCGGATTGCTGTATGAAGGGCGGCTGGTGTGTTTTTACAGCTACGAGTGTGATTTGGGCAATGGATGGGAAGACCAATCGGTACACAACGACCCCGACGAAAAACGCCAGCAAGCCCTGCGCATGGGAGCCAACCTGATTGGCTTTGCCTTTACGAGTTATTGAAAAAATGCCTCCCCCAACCCCTCCGAAGGAGGGGATTTTAAAACAGGCGGGTTTGGCGTTTTCAAAACATACTGTTTTTTTTACTCCCCCTCCTTCGGAAGGGGCTGGGGGCCGTCTTACCGCAGCAGCGAGACCGTGCCTTTGAAGCGGCTGCGGCGGTATTTGATGAGGTAATAATACACGCCCGCCGGAAAGCCGAACCCGCTCCAGACAAATTCGCGGTTGGCGGTTTGGTACACCACCAAGCCCCAGCGGTTGTAAATCTCGATTTTCTCAAATTGATCCTGGCAATTGTCGGGCGGCAGGTATTGCGCCAGTTCAAACGTTTGGTTCCATTGGTCGCCGTTGGGGGTGAACACATTGGGAACCGAATCGTTTTTGAACACGAACTCAAAATCCTTCACGTTCACTTCCACACTCACGGTATCCAAGCGGTTGGGGGCGCAGGTATTGTCTTGCAGCAGGAAATCAATGATGAAAATGCCGTCGGGCTTCAGTTCCAGCGTTTTGCAGTCGGGTGTCCACACAAACGGCTCGTTGAGGCGGCCAATACCGGTGGCGTTGTTTCTGAACTGGATGCCCGCTTCCCGCAAATCAAAACCCCGGCCGGTGGCTTTCACGACAACCGGGTCGTTGTCGGCATCGTTGCCCAGCACATTGAACCGGATTTCGCCGCCGGGCCGCACCGAAATGTAATTGCCCGGCAAGGTTGTCGATACATCCGGCTGCCGGTTCGGGCGGTTTTTGAACTGCAAATTCACGGTTACCGTGTCTTTTTTCTGCTGGCCCGGACAGCGGCGGTCAGTCACGATGAAGTCAACGGTGTAGGTTTGCCCTTCCTTCACCTTGTCGCAAGGTGGCTGCCACACAAACGGCGTGGTAAGCGTGCCTTGGGCGGTTCCGTTCACAAACGACATACCCACGGTGCGGATGTCAAAACCCCGGCCCACGGCTTCCAGCGTAATCTGGTCGTTGTCGGTATCGGTGGCCAACACGTTGAAATTCAAAATTTTGCCTTCCAATACCAAAGCGGCACTGCCGGGCAAATCGGTTTGCACACGGGGTGTTGCGTTGGGCTGCGGCGTAATTTCCATTTTCACGCGCAACGTATCGGCTTTGGGTAGCGGGCAGCCATCGTCTTGCACAATCACCTCAAATTCCAATGGTTCGCCGGGTTTGCTGGCCACGCAATTATCCCAGCACAATTGCGCGCGAAGCGTATCCTGCGCATTTCGGATAACTCCTTGGGCGGGCGTGATGGTGATGCCGCCCGGAAAATTAATGGGGCGAATGTTGAGGCGCACATTCTCCTGGTTGTTTGCGTCGGTCAGCAGCAGGTTTACGCAACGGTCGCCTTGCGCCCAAGATGCCTTGATGATTTGGCCGGCGCGGTAGAAACCCGAGCCGGATTTTTCCTTGAGTTGTACTTTCGGCGCGTCGTTGCGCGGACAATCCACTACCAGCAACTGAAAATCCTGCCGCACACCACCGATTTTCACGCCGTCGCGGAATTCCTCGCACAGCACCGAAAACACAAAAAGCCCCGTGCGGCCGGCCGTGACGCGCAATTGGCCGGTAACGGGATTTACGCGCAACGGCTGCGGGCCGGGAATCACGTTTGCCAAGCTGATGCCCGGAATCCAATTGATGGGCGGATAGGGGCCGGACGATGCCAGTGGCCTTGGATTGTCGCGGGTACTGAAACTGGTGTAGGGCGTTACCACCGAGTACCGCAGTTCGTCGTTGTCAGCATCCTGCGCATTGAAATTCAAGAGGAAAGGCTCATTCACACAGGCAAAATCGCCTTTGGGAATGTCAAAGACCGGCGAGTTGTTGATGAATTGCCGGTTGCTTGCGGTAACGGCCGGAAACTCCAGGTAAAAGCTGTTGCCAGCCGCTTCCGGCGACACGATATTGACGATGACATTGTTGCGGCAACACCGTTCCCAAACCGCGTAATAACCAAAAGCATCGCTGTAATCCGCAAGCGGCAGGCGGATGTCCAGTTGGTAGCGCATCAAGTCTGTCACCAGTTTTTCTGACACGCACACCGGATTGGTGTAAGGCACACGCGTTGTTGAAGTGAGGGGCAGTATGTGCGTGGAAACCGGCTGGCCGGTGCGTTTGCTGAAAATGACCACGCTCACGCTGGCATCACGCGCACCGGCCAAACCATTGACGGCATCGAAATACAGGTTGAGGGCCAAAGTGTAGGTGTAGGTGCGGCTCTCCTTGACGGTCAGTTCGAGTGCGCCGCCCACAATGTGCGTTGCCCGGACGGACTGTAGGGACACGCAAAACCCGATGCAACACAAGAGTAGGAATGTTTTCATGCCGACTTGTTAAATTCAGGGAAAGGTGGGTTTGGTGTTTTCAGGGGATACTGTTTCGGAGGAGTGTGTGGGCAGATGCAAACGGGTAAATGTAAGGAATTGTTCGGTTTCGTGGGGGTATTTTCGACGAAACCCTGTGCCGGCAAGTCCGAAATAAACTCCGGAAAATCGACTTGTCCGCTTGCCTGCTGGATGTCAAGGCATTAGCTGAAAAAACATTTCAACGGCAGAACCAACGGGAAGCAGGCGCACGGGCGGCGGGCGGTGTACGTTGTAGTGCGGAAAAGGGCGGTTTCCGTGGTGGGGCGGGGTTTTGCGGACGGGCAAAAATAGTATGTTTTCAAAAGGCCAAACCCCCGCCCATGCCGCTGGACTTGGAAAGTCTGGCTACGCTGCCGCCAAAATAGTATGTTTCAGAAACGCCAAACCCGCCGTCAGAACGGACGTACGGCCTTGACAAATATCTTGCGGTAGTGTTCGGCATACAGGTTGTCTTCAACCACGCCACGGCTGGTGCTGGAATGCACGAAAGTAACCGCATCGCTGCCGCGCACCGCCGTGACCAGGCCCGCGTGGCTCACTTTGCCGCCCACCTTGTGATCGGAGAAAAATACCAGGTCGCCGGGGGCTATTTCGCGTAGGCGCACTTCGCTGCCCATTTCGGCTTGCTCGTACGAGGAACGGGGGATTTTCACCCCTGCCGACTCAAAAGACACGCACAACAAGCCCGAGCAATCCATGCCCGACCGGCTGGTGCCGCCGTACCGGTAGGGCGTGCCGATGTAGGAACGCGCCGCCTGAACAATTTTGGAAGTGCTGGCCGGGGTTTTCGCCTTGGAATATTCCGGTGCGGGATTTTTGCGGGGTGAAGCTTTTTTACCGTCGAAATCGAAATACTTTTCGCTGCGGTTGGTAGTGGTGGTTTTGCCGCCGCGCTTTTTGTCGTAAGTGACAACGGTGAGCCGTTTGCCGCAGGCGGCAAACAGGAAAACGAGCGAGAGCAGGAATGCGAGGCCGCCGAAGCGGGATTGCACGAGAAATGATGCCATAGTAGAAATTGTTTCTTTAATGACAACACAAATGTAGGCGCATTATTGCATTAATCCAATATTTTTATGCCAAGAATCAATTCCTAAGCCATTACAGGTAGAATTTTTTCCGGCCGATGTGTTCGCCCACCGGCTCGGGAACCAAGTACCTGATGGACTTGCCGGTGCGGATGCAGTCGCGCACGAAGGTGGCCGAAATATCCATGAGCGGCGCACTCACCGATTGCACGTGGGCGTGCAGTTCCATCTCGCTTTTACCGGCTCCCGGCCTCGGATACACGTACAGGCCGTAGTATTCCAGAATCCGGTCGTGGTTTTTCCAGTTTTTGAACTGTTCCAAGTTATCACCGCCAATAATGAGCCGGAATGTGTGCTGCGGGTGCTTTTCTTGGATGTGCGTCAGCGTGTCAATGGTGTAGCTGGGGCGCGGCAGATGAAATTCAATGTCGGTGGCGCGGAAACGCGGGTTATCGTCAATGGCCATCTGCACCATGTCGTAGCGGTCAAATTCGTGCAACAGGCTTTTGCTCTTTTTAAATGGGTTTTGGGGCGACACCACAAACCAGACCTGCTCCAAATCGGTGTGGTAGGCCATGGTGTTGGCAATGATCAGATGCCCTACGTGGATCGGGTTAAAAGAACCGAAAAACAAGCCTATTTTCATCAACTGCGCGAAAAAAAGTCAAATGGATGCGCAAGTTTACAAATTCGGCCAGAAAAAACCCCACCCCCGGCCCCTCCCTCACGGGGCAGGGGCCGGGGGTGGGGTTTTTCAAAACAGCCGCAGTTGCTGGTGGCCGCTGCCGTGCGTGGCTTCGTGTTCAATCAGCCATTCCTTGCGCCACAGGCCGCCCGCATAGCCCACCAAATTGTTGTCGCTACCCACCACGCGGTGGCACGGTATGATGAGGCACAGCCGGTTGCGGCTGTTGGCATTGCCGATGGCCCGCACCGCCGCCGGGTTTTTGAGCTTGTGCGCCAACGCCTTGTAAGTGGTCAGTTTGGCATAGCTGACGGTTTTCAATTCGTCCCACACCTGCACCTGAAACTCCGTTCCTTTCACGGTCACCGGTACATCAAAGGCTTGGCGTTTGCCTTTGAAATAGTCTTCCAGTTGCGCCAAACAATCTTGCAGAAACGGCGGAAACTGCTCGGATGCCGCCCGAGCAGGCTTATCCACGAACAGCACCGAGGCAATGCCCGCTTGGTCGGCGGTGATTTCGACCCAGCCGATGGGCGAGGAATAGTAGGCGGTGAAAAGTGTGTCCATGGTTGGCGTGGCGGCGGTTGGCTTTAAGGCTGAAATTACCCGAAAATCGGGTCTTGCCAAAATAGTATGTTCCAAAAAGGCCAAACCTTTGCTAAAGTGTACCACAAGGATTATGTTTAGGCCAGCCTTTAGCAAAAGCGCAGGAAAGCCTTTATATTGAAAAAGTACCATTAAAATTTGAAATAGTCAAATTAAATACAGGAAGTACGACAAAACTTTCGTGTATTTAAAAGCTATTGGTAACCCATCAAACACTCGTCGTGGTCAACTAAATTTGACAAATAATTGCTTGAAGAAACATATGGAACATAAAAAGAAGGTGATAAGCCTTTTCGCGGGAGCAGGAGGGTGCTCTTTGGGTTTTAAGCAAGCTGGTTATCAAATTGTATACGCAACCGACTTTGACAAGGCCGTGATAAAAACTTACCAAAACAATTTTCCCGGCACTATGGCAGTATGCGAAGACATTAAGGCTATAAATTTTGAGCGGCTTTTATCGGATTTAGAATTGAACGCTGGCGACATAGATGTTCTCATCGGTGGGCCGCCTTGTCAGGGATTTAGTACGGCTGGCCCAAGATTCTGGGACGATCCACGCAACCACTTGCTCAAGCAGTATATCAGAGCACTTGACACGATTCGGCCGAAATGGTTTTTAATGGAAAATGTTGAGGGATTACTTACTGCCAATAACGGTGAATATATCAAGCAAACGGCATCTGCATTAATTGATATTGGCTATAAAATCAAGATAGAAAAGGTATATGCACATGAGTATGGCATACCACAACGGCGAAAAAGGGTGATAATTATCGGCAATCGCATAGGTATTGATTTTGAATTTCCTAAACCTATAAGCAATTCGCATGGAAAAATTTACAGTAAGGCAGACATAACTCTTGCTCATGCTCTACAGGGGCTTCCTGAGCCATCTTTTGAAAATATTCCATTAAACTACTACGAGGCTACTACCAGCGATTGGGCTATCCAGTTAAAAGGCAGCAGTATAACTGTTACAGAACATTTTATCCCGCATCTTGACAACATCCAAACTGCCCGAATATCTGCACTAAAACAGGGACAGACAATGAAAGATTTGCCCGAGGAACTGCAACATCCATCTTTTCAGAAGCGAGCTTTACGACGTGTGATGGATGGTACACCATCAGAAAAGCGAGGTGGTGCGCCATCAGGCTTGAAAAGGCTAAGACTTGATGAGCCGAGTTTGACTATCACTGGAGCCGCCGTTAGAGAGTTCGTTCATCCTTCAGAAAACAGGTGCCTAACAATCCGCGAATGTGCAAGAATTCAGACATTCCCGGACGATTTCGTTTTTCATGGCAGCAATTCTGATAAAATTCAACAGATTGGCAATGCTATACCGCCATTACTCGCTAAAACATTCGCACTGCATCTCTTGCAGCTTGGTTTTGATTTGTTAAAATCCAATCCGAAAGGTGAACTGATTGACTTCGTACTAACAAAGTCAGAAGGCTTTAGTCCCGCTCTGCAAAGAACTCAAGAACTGTTAAATGACTTGAAGAATAACTCTATAAGGCAACTTGCAATGTTTGAGTAAGTGCTTGGACGAAATAAAACGACACCATTTTAAATTGTAAGTGATTTATAATCAGCGTATTGAATTAAATTTTAGTATCAATTAATATTGTTCAGCCACTTATGCCCATTAGCTCAACAGTAAAATCACTTTTTAGTAAATCCAGACTATTGGAGACTGGATATCCGACCGTTACTCTCAATGAGTCTGAATTGTATGGGCTACTCGCGCTGATATGCAGTGATTTGGGTTGGGAGATTGCAGCGTTGGGGCTACCAGTTCCTGCTTTAGAACTGCCTCATAATAATTATTATCAAATTCCTTTGGAATGGTTCTCTGCGCATCAAGCCCCGCCCGATATCCATTTGTTGCTAAGTGCGCTTGCGGCAGGTATTGAAGTTGATGATGACTTTGGTTTATACTTTCTAAACCTCTGCTCTTTTCACAAGCGGCGGCTGAAATTTCAAAAAATCCTTCATCATCAGCCTAAACCTACTATGGATCAAGTAGGTCCAAGAGGTCTTTTGGAATATGGTATTTGTGACAATGAGCTTCTTAATAGCTGGCTTATTTGGCGAAAATGGGTTTTTGATATTGACAATAGGTCTGGACAAGAAACAGGATATATGTTTGAGCCAATTCTTGCCAGTTGCTTAGGCGGTGAGGCTGTTGGGTCTGCAAATTCACCGGTAAAACGTATTGACGAGGCAGGGATACCCAAGACAACCGGCCGTCAGGTAGACTGCTACATTGGAGCAGAAAATGTAGCCTATGAATTTAAGATTCGGGTTACGATTGCAGCTAGTGGACAGGGCCGTTGGGGAGAGGAACTATCATTCCCGCGAGAATGTCGGGCAGCAGGCATTACCCCGATATTAATTGTTCTTGACCCCACTACTTCTGCACGATTAACTGAGTTGGCACAGGTATTTAGAAATCATGGAGGTATTGTACATATAGGTGAACAGGCTTGGACGCATCTTGAAGAAAAGGCTGGCGCAATTATGGCGCATTTTATAGACAACTACATTAAACCGCCACTTAGTGCTATGAACCAATTTGATACTTCCCAAATTGGTTCATTAAAACTGACTTGGGAAAAGGATAGAATTACGATTGAAGGAGCCAGTAGCAGCTATCATATTGACCGGAAAAGCAGTTTTCCACAAAATGAAGCAACCGAAGATGTATTACCTGACCAATAGGGCAACCGCTAACATGGGTTTGGCGTAAGCGAGACTAAAGAACAAAAACTGAACACAAGTTTTCAATTCAACTTCATTGCAGACGTTGGCTTGAGTAATTCTATCCCGCGCCTGCACAAAGCCCAAACGTTGGCTCCTAGATTTCTGCTTCATGACTTCATGCCCGGAACCTTAGAAGCCATTCGGAACCGGCATTAAGATGCCAATCACCCCGGCCTGTGGAACTGCTGCTGGTAAAAACAGGAAAATAGTATCCTCCAAAAACCACCCCCCCCCCAAACCACAAACCCCCGCCGGCCTGTGAAGCCAGCGGGGGTTTTATTATCACCAAAATAAACTTACGCTTTGATGAACGGCTTGGCAATGGCCAAAACCTGGTCTTTGGTCAGTGCCTCGTCAAAGGCTTGGCTGGCAATGGCCGCCGAAACGCCCAGCGTGGTCACGTTCACACCGCCCTGCGTCGTGTTTTCCTCACCGGCGTAGATGGCGGCGGGCAGTCCGCTGGCTTCACTGAGGTTTACCCAACCCTGCTGTCCGCGCAAGCGGCGCACCATGGAGGCGTGGCGTGCCTCGACCGAGTGGATTTGCAAGGCTGCCGTCAAGACAGCATTGCTGCTGATCAGGTTGCCTGCTTGGCCTTTGTAAGCCCGCACGCCGGTGTCTTCAAATGCCTGCGCGAGTGCCAGGAAGGTTGTGTAGTTGCTGAATACATCGGCAAACGAACCACCCGCAGTGAAATCAAACGTCGGCTTGGCAACGGCAGTGGCGTTCAGGGATTTCAGCGTGTCTTGCAGAAACTTCACGTGAGCCGTTTCGTGCTTACCGATTTGCTGGAAAATCGCCCTGCGGTCGGCGGGAATCAGGCCGGCAGCAGCCAAGCCTCTGGTGTAGAAGTCATCTTCCAAGTATTCCAGCGTCAGGGCGAAATTGAGCACATCGGCAATGCCGCTGGTTGATTGTCCGTATGCCTTGCTGAACATACTGCCCATGGCAAACGGCACGGCAGCGGCGGCTATTTTCAAACCGGCTTTTCCGGCTCCTTTAAACATTGCACGCCGGGAATCCAGACGGTCATACATTTCGGGATCTATTTTTTCAATGTCCCGCACAAGCTTGAATATGTTCATGATTTCAGGTGTTTATGTTGGTTCTTGCGTGTATGTTAGTTTTTTGGGAGATTACTGAAGTTGATGGCGGTTTTGATGTACGTTTTGGCAGCAGCCAGTACATCGGAAGGGCTTTTGGCACCGTCCAAACCGTTGGCGGGCACAACCACGTCGTCGCCGGAGAAATCAACGGAGAACGGATTGAGCAGGTCGCGGATGGCAGCCGCGTGGCGAGCCTCCACCGAAACAATCTTCCCGGCGATAAGCAGGTAATTTGCATCGGCAATCAGTTGTCCGGCTCCGTTGTATGCCGCAACACCCAAATCTTCAAACGTTTTGGCGGCACCCAACACACTGGCGCGGTTACCGAAGTTGATGGAACTGAAGTCCACTTCCAAGGCGGGGATGGCGTTGGTACCCAAGGCAGCCTTCAGGAAATCGCGGTGCAGCACTTCATGGTCGCGGATTTCGGTCAGTATTTTCTCCTCTGCGGCATTCATGCCCGAGTATTTGGTGGCAATGACCTGCAAGTAGAACGCAGCTTCCAGTTGCTCCAGCGCGTAGGCATAGTTAAGGATGCCAAAGTCACCGCTACCCAAATCAACACCTTGCGATGACATGGGGTTTGGGTCGTCTTCTTTACAGCCCGTGATAGTCAGGGCGGTCACCGCCGCCGAAACGCCGAGGTACTTCAGGAATGCGGTACGCCCCATGGGTACGAGCATTCCGCTGTCAGGATTTTTCTCCTTGAGTTGGGGAACAATGATTTTCGACATGGTTTTAATTGAATTTGGTTGGAAATTTGACTAACCGTTCATGCGCCAAAGGCAAACTTGAAACGCGCGTCTTTGGCATACCTACGCGCACCCGGCGGGGAACGGATTTGTTACGGGTAGAAAACCAAGGCAAGCCCTTGAAAATAAAATCGGATTATAACTATAAAACATTGACTATCAGATATTTATACCAAAAATAAAAAATAAAAAAAATTCATTTGCGGGTATAAAACCGCATCCACGAGCAACAATGCGCTTGCAAATCGCGGACAGGCAGTTAATTTTGGCCACGACTGCACGCCGGGAACGCGGAAATGAAAATAGTATCTTTTAAAATGCCCAAACCCGTCTTTGTCTGAATCACTGATATTCGCGGATGGCACCGGTTACGCGGATAAAAAAAGCATCCGTGCAATCTGCGGCATCCGTACAGGCAGGCGATTCAAGGCAAAACAGTATCTTTCCAAAACCTCAAACCTCCTGTCCATGACTTACGCTTGGGAAACCATCAAGGAATACCGCGAAATCAAATTTGATTTTTTTGAAGGCATCGCCAAAATCACCATCAACCGCCCGCACAAGCGCAACGCCTTCACACCGCTGACCGTGCAGGAAATGATTGAGGCCATGAACCACTGCCGCGACAACACGGCCATTGGCGTGGTGGTGCTGACCGGCGAAGGCCCCGACGCGTTTTGCAGCGGCGGCGACCAGAGTGTGCGCGGCCACGGCGGCTACGTGGGCGAAGACCAAGTTCCACGCCTCAACGTGCTGGACTTGCAGCGGCAGATCCGCTCGATACCAAAGCCCGTGATTGCGATGGTGGCGGGCTATGCCATTGGCGGCGGCCACGTACTGCACGTGGTGTGTGACCTTTCCATTGCCGCCGACAATGCCCAGTTCGGGCAGACCGGCCCGGTGGTGGGCAGTTTCGACGGTGGCTTTGGCGCGTCGTATCTGGCGCGGGTGGTGGGCCAGAAAAAAGCCCGCGAAATCTGGTACTTGTGCGACAAATACGATGCGCAGGAAGCCTTGGGCATGGGCTTGGTGAACAAGGTGGTGCCGCTGGATAAACTGGAGGAAACCACGGTGGAGTGGTGTCGCAAAATACTGGAGAAAAGCCCGATTGCCCTGCGGATGATCAAGTCGTCGTTCAATGCCGAACTGGACGGGCAGGCGGGCATCCAGGAACTGGCTGGCAACGCCACGCTGCTCTACTACCTGAGCGAGGAAGCCAAGGAAGGCCGCAACGCCTACGTGGAAAAGCGCAAACCCGATTTCAAGAAGTTCCCGAAATTCCCTTAAGCGGTAGCACACGCTTCAGCTTGTGCCAAAACCGCAGGTTTTGAATACAGACGGAAATTCTTACGTACCGACCGCCGCCCATCCCGCTGGACTTGGAAAGTCCCGCTACGCTTTACGCTCAAAACCGAGGTCTGTGGACTAATTCACCTATTCCATTATTCAACATTCTAAATTGCCATATGCCCGAAACGCCCAAGAAATCGCTCAACCTGCTGGATTCCACGATGCTCATCATGGGTTCCATGATTGGTTCGGGCATTTTCATTGTGGCGGCGGGCATGGCCCGCGAGCTGGAGTCGCCGGGGCTGCTGATGCTGGCTTGGGTGCTGTCGGGCATCATCACCGTTTCGGGAGCCTTGTGCTACGGCGAGCTGGCCGCGATGATGCCGCAGGCGGGCGGGCAATACGTGTATTTAAAAGAAGCCTACAACCCGCTGGTGGCGTTCATGTACGGCTGGACGCTGTTTGCCGTCATCCAGACGGGTACCATTGCGGCGGTGGGCGTAGCATTCGCCAAGTTCACGGGCTTCTTTCTCCCGTCCATCGCCGCCGGTAATTACCTGGTTTCCATCGGTTTCCTGAAAATTTCCACGCAGCAGGTTTTGGCCGTTTCCTGCATACTATTTTTGACCGCACTCAATTTCCGGAGCGTCAAGACCGGGGCGTTGGTGCAGAACTTGTTCACGTTTGCCAAGATCGGTTCGTTGCTGGTACTCATCGGGCTGGGCGTTTACGCCCTCTTCAACCGCCCTCAATCCGTTGCCGTTGACTGGCAGTTCAGCCGCCCCGACCTCACGCCGCTGGCCTTGACGGGCCTTTTGTTTTCGGCGATGGTTGGCTCGCTGTTTTCGTCTGACGCGTGGAACAACATCACCTTCACGGCCGGTGAAGTCAAAAACCCGCAGCGCAACCTGCCGCTGTCGCTATTCATGGGCACGGCGGCGGTGAGCCTGATCTACATTTTCATCAATCTGGTGTATGTCAGCAACTTGTCATTGGCCGAAATCCAAAATGCCCCCAACGACCGCGTTGCCACAACCCTCATGGAAAAGCTGATTGGCACGTCGGGGGCGTATTTCATTGCCGCCATGGTTATGGTTTCCACGTTCGGCTGCATCAACGGACTGATTCTGGCGGGCGGCAGGGTTTACTACGCCATGGCAACGGACGGGCTGTTTTTCAGGCAGGCCGCCCGCCTCAACCGCAACGGTGTGCCCGCCAACGCACTGGTGTTCCAGTGCGTGTGGGCGTGCGGGCTGGCGTTGAGCGGCTCGTATGGCAGCTTGCTCAATTACGTGATGTTTGCCGTGATATTCTTCTACATCCTCACCATCATCGGCGTGTTCATCTTGCGCCGCCGCCTGCCTCACGCGCCCCGTCCCTACCGTATTGTCGGCTACCCGTTTTTGCCGGTGCTGTACATTGTGCTGGCCACGGGTTTCTGCCTGAGCCTGCTGTTTTACAAGACCGAATACACCCTGCCCGGCTTGGGAATCGTGCTGCTTGGCATCCCGATTTACTACCTTGTAAAAGCCCGGACGGGAAAACAGGAAAAAGCCGCATAGGTTTGGGCGTTGAAAAAGATATTGTTTTGGTTTTGCAATGACATAAAAAAGCCCTTGACGTTGCGTGCCAAGGGCTTTTTTATGCTTTAATGTCGTTTGCTTACCCTCTCAGTTCCGCTTGTTCATTTCATCGCGGATTTTGGCGGCGCGTTCGTAGTCTTCCTTTTCCAAGGCTTCGTCAAGCATGGTTTGGAGCTGGTCGTTGGATACATCCTTGAGTTGCTCGGGTGTTTTCTTTGCCGATTTCCGGGGTTCCTCCTTGCTCACCAGCGTTTCCTCCTCATCCGGTTCGGTCAGCACGATACCCGCCTCCGACAATATTGGCTCGAATGTGTAGATGGGCACCCCGAAACGCAGGCCGATGGCAATCGCATCCGAGGGGCGGGCATCTACTTCCAGCATTTTCACGCCGTCGCTGCACATGATCTTGGCGTAGAAAACACCTTCGCGCAAGTCAGAAATCACGATTTCCAAAACCGAAAACTTGAACGACTGTGCAAACGACTTGAACAAATCGTGAGTCATCGGGCGGTTGGGAACAATCTTCTCGATTTCAATGGCAATGGCCTGCGCCTCAAACATGCCGATGATGATGGGCAAACGCCGGTTGCCCCGCTCCTCGCCCAGCACCAACGCAAAAGACCCCGACTGCGACTGACTCGACGACAACCCTAATATCTCTAACTTGATTTTGTCCACTTGAATGGTGTTTTGCCCGCTAACGGCTTTGAAGCCGCAAGTTTATGTTTTTTTGCAGACAAGAAAAAATTGTACCGGCATTTAATGCGGCTATCTACCCCGCCAACGCCTTGGTCAGGCGCGGCAGCACGTCAAACGCATCGCCCACAATGCCGTAATCGGCGGATTTGAAAAAGGGTGCCTCCGGGTCTTTGTTGATTACCACAATCACCTTCGACGAATTGACTCCGGCCAAATGCTGAATGGCTCCCGAAATGCCCACCGCCACGTACAGGTTCGGGCTTACCTTGATGCCCGTCTGCCCGACGTGTTCGTGGTGCGGCCGCCAGCCCAAGTCCGAAACCGGCTTGGAGCAGCCCGTGGCGGCGTGCAGCGCGTGCGCCAGATCCTCCACAATCTTCCAGTTTTCGGGGCCTTTCAAACCGCGTCCACCCGACACCACAATGTCGGCCTCAGTCAGCGACACCTCACCCGATGCCTTTTCAGTGCCGGTGACTTTGACGGCAAAATCGGCTTCGTCCAGTGTCGGGGCAAAGGTCTCCACAGGAGCCACGTTGCCGGTTTCCTGCGGCGTGTACACATTCTTCTTGATGGCCAGGATTTTCTTGGCCGAAGTCATTTCGGTGATGGCGAATGCCTTGCCCGTGTAGATGCTGCGTTTCACCTTGAAGCCACCGCCCAGATCGGGCAGTTCAACGACGTTGGCCGCCAACCCGGCCTTGAGTTTGGCAGCCAGCCGTGCAGCCACCGCATCGCCCAGTGCCGACTTGGCCAGGATCACAATGTCGGCATTTTCCTGAGCGGTGGCTTGCGCCAACACGCTGGCAAATGCTTGGCTGCTCACCGTGTTGAGGCGTTCGTGGGTGGCGTGCAGTATTTTAGCGGCTCCCACGCTGCCCGCAATAGCCAGCGCATCGGCGGCAATGGGGCCGATGGCCAAGGCGGTGGCGGTGGTACCGGTCATTTTGGCAACTTCAGCCGCGTAGCCGACAGCTTCGAGCGACGATTTTTTCACCGCGCCTTCGTCGGTTTCTATGAATACGAGAACGGACATGGAATCAGAACTTTAAGTGGATGAAACCGTAGGGGCAGCCCTTGTGGCTGCCCAACCTGCCGGGCAAAATAGTATCTTTCAAAAGCACGAAACCCGGCTGTTATTTCCGGGCCGGAATCATCTTTTGGTTCTTTTGAACAAATAGCGGGTCATGAAAATAGCCTCGTTGGTTCCGTTCACGGTTTCGGCCAGTTCCCAGCCCTGTTCGCTGAGTTCCTTCATCTTCAACACCAGCATTTTCTCATTGTCCTTGATGTTGCCCATGTTGATGCCGCCGAGGCTAAACAAATTGCTCATCTGCAATTCCTGCGCATTGCCGTTGGGGTCGGTCACGAGCATTCGCGAACGGCCGCCCCCGCCCGGAATCAGCGACTCGATGCTGGTGACCTGCATGTATTCGTATTTGGCCACTACGGGAGCCTGCGCAAAAACGGATGCGGCGGAAACAATCAGAAACAAAGCTGCCAGACAGATTTTTTTCATGGGATGGAGGATTAAGGGTGAAACGTTCCTGTTGGTTGTGAAGCACGGGTTTCGCCTGTCGGAAACATACTGTTTCCGGGAATCCGAAAACATATTGCCCATTACCGTCAAATCACCTTAGCCTCGTTTCGCAGCAAGGCAATCAGTTCCTCGGCGTTTTCGGCGGCAATCATTTTCACGGCTCCCTTGGGCGGCGGCAACTGGAATTTGGCCACCGAAGTCAGCGTGTCGCCGCTGGTTGGCGGCAGCACTTGCAGCGGCTTTGTGCGGGCCGACATGATGCCGCGCATATTCGGGATTTTCCATTCGGCAATCGGTTCCTGGCAACCCGCCACCAGCGGCAGCGGCACTTCCACGTGTTCCTTGCCGCCCTCTATCTCACGGTCCAGCTTGGCGATGCCGCCCGCAATTTCGAGTTTCATCACCGGCGATACCGACGGGATGCCCAGCATTTCGCCCACGATTCCGTGAACCTGCCCGCCGTTGAAGTCAATGGATTCGCGGCCCATGAGTATCAGATCGTAGTTGTTTTGCTTGGCGATGGCGGCAATCTGTTCGGCCACAAAGTACGCATCCGTCGGTTCGGCATTGATGCGGATCGCGTCGTCGGCACCCACAGCCAGTGCCTTGCGGATGGTCGGCTCGGTGTCGGCCCCGCCCACGTTGATTACGGTAACCGTGCCGCCGGTTTCGGCCTTCAAGTCCACAGCCCGCGACAGGGCATAGTCGTCGTAAGGGCCGGTAATGAACTGCACGCCGTTCCTGTTCAGTTGTGTGTCGTTGTCGGTAAATGCGATGCGGGTGGTGGTGTCGGGCACGTGCGTGATGCAAACTAATATTTTCATAAGTGCAGATTAAAGGTTGTTTTTTTTAGTGCCGGAAAATAGTGTTTATGACCCGCAGACGCTATATCTAGCACGGAAGATGTATTCGGGGGAGTCATGCTGCTTGTGCCGGTTTGTTGATGATGCGGTCGTTCACCTGCCTGACCTTATGCAGCAGGGCCTCCATCAGCCGTACTGTCTGCGGCTGCAATGAGAGCTTATCCTCGAAGGAAAGCCCGTCAATGATCCGCTCCATCTCAGCGAATGCCGTTTCACGTTCACCGGCATCCATCGTGTCGTAGCAGTCAATCAGGTCGTGCATTCTGGTAACTGCGTCCATGGAAAGGTTTTTTTGTTGAAAAACGAGGTGACGAAATAAACAGGCAAAGAATATGGAAGGGAGACTACCGTCCCCTTGTTCGTTTCTCATCCTCAATCGCCCGGTTCACCCGGTTTATCTCGTCAAGGAATTCGTCGGTTAGCTGCTCCCGCCTTTCCTGATTGCCAACGTGCATCTTGAGATTAAGTTTCAAAAACCGGATCAGGGCTTTTTTCTGTTCTTCGAGTTGTTCAAGCCTGTCCATAAAAGAATCAATCGATTAATGCAAAATGCAGGCGACTGGCAAATGTTCCCGGATGCTGGTTGGCAGGCAAAGCGAAGTCGTCCGGTTTCTGGCCGTACTTTTGTATTTCCGGAACCGGATCAACAGGTAGGTTTGCATATTTTCACTATTTTCACACGCCGGTTTTCACCGCGTCCAACGCAAATATACGTCAATCTTCGCGTAAACATAACCAACCCGGCACCGAAATCGGCTTTGCCGGGCTTCCATTTTCCCCTCGACCTTATGTCACGTTTAGACCAACTTTTTGATTTCCTCGAAGAAGAACCCAACGATGCTTTCACGCTGTATGCCATCGCCACCGAATACCTGAAAACCGACATGGCGCAGGCTTTGGCGTATTATGAGAAACTGCTGGACGGGCATCCCGGCTACGTGGCAACCTACTACCACGCCGCCAAACTCTACGCCGAACTGGGCAACAACGAAGCGGCCGCGCACACTTTCGCAAAGGGCTTGGAAGTGAGCTTGGCCGCCAACAACCGCCACGCGCACCGCGAACTGCAAGCCGCCCACCAGCAATTCCTGGACGAATTGGAGGACTGAAAAAATAGTATCTTCCAAAAACCTGAAACCTGCCGGTTTGTCCGCAAGCCGATGCGTGATTCCGGTCTGACACACAGTGTCTGACCTGCGTTCCAGCCTTCCCGAAACAGTATGTTTCAAAAAGCCCGAACCCGCGTTACTTGAGCGAGATGAAGCCGCCGTCAATGGCGTAGTTGGCTCCGGTCACGAAGCTGGCCTCGTCCGAACACAGGTACAGGGCCAGCGAAGCCATTTCGGCGGGTGTGCCCATGCGTCCGATGGGTTGGGCTTTGGCCAGCTTGTCGAACATTTCCTTTTCTTGGCCGGGATAATTTTTCTGCAAGAAATCGTCCACGAAGGGCGTATGCACGCGGCCCGGCGAAATGCAGTTGCAACGGATGTTCTGGTCAAGGTAGTCGCGCGCCACCGAAAGCGTCATGGTCAGCACGGCTCCCTTGCTCATGGAATAGGCAAACCGGTCGGCAATGCCCACCGACGAAAC
>JAYWIH010000024.1:0-19286 GCA_043789005.1 Sphingobacteriales bacterium | reverse complement strand
GCAGGCGGTTGATGAGCCAGCCCGAATTGCGCGTCTGCCGGTTGAAACGCCCCACCGTAAACACCCAGCCGCCAACCTGCATGAAATGGTACGTGATTTTATTTACTTGGCTGATTGTAAGCCGGTTGTGCTGCGATTCGTACAAAAAAACCGATAGCACATCGTTGTGATGACCATCGGGCAGGTAGTTGCGGATGTTGGCCTTGTCGGTTGCCAGCAAATCCATGTTCATGAAATCGGTGGCGTGGCTCAGCGGATTGAGGCCGGTGGTGGTGTCCTTACGCATTGGCAGTTGCAAATAACCGGCCATTGCGCTGACAGCCACCCACTTGGACGCGCCGTTTTTCTCGCGCTGGATTTTCAGTACCAGCGTCAGTTTGTTGGGCTTGCCCCGGTACAGAACCGCGCAATTGACTTCGGCATACCAGTGGTTATCAAAAAAATCCAAATAAACCGGATTTGCGGTGTCATTGGCCTGCGCGATGAAACGCAAAATGTCTTCCTTATTCCAATCCGGATCAGATGCGTTGAAAAGGCTCTTGATCAGGTTTTCGCGCCTGAACCTGACCGTTGTGTCAAGCCGCTCGGCATACCGCTTGATGAGCGTGTTGTCCTGGTTGTTGAACCGTTCTATGAATTCATCAATCTGTTTTACTTGATGGGCGAAATTGGCGGTGACCTCGTTCTGCAATATCTGCCCGCAAACCGGCCGGAACGCACCGAAAGCCAGCAGCCAAAAGAAAAATCTCATTGAAAATTATTTTTGAAAATGAAAGGATAGGTTGTTTCGGTGGCGGCGGCCTTTCAGAGTTTGCGCGTTTCCTGGATACCGATGTCGGCTAGGAAAACATCCCACAGTTTCTTGGTCTCGCCATCCACAGCTTTTTCGTAAAGTTTCAATATCACCGTCACGTTACGCTGGGTCACGTCGCCATAAATGATTTTGCCGTCTACCAGACCCTTGAACGTCTGCACAAAAGAGACTACGCCGTAATAGTTGCCGTCGGGACCTTTCCTGAAGTCACTTGCGTAGGTAATGTCCGCATACGAAACTTCAACCTGTTGGTAATCAGCACCTTTCAATTTCAGGCGGCGCAAATAATCCCGGATTTTGTACTTGTTCTTGATACCCGTATTGACGTTGGAAACCTCCACCCGGGCGGCCTCGTTCACGAAAAGCGTGACGGCCAAGTCAATCGTGGAGTTGGACTTGTCGGTCGGGGTCTGCGGATTAACAATGGTGGCAAGGTACGTCCCCAGTTCGTCCACCTTGACCAAAGCCTTGTTGCGGAACCGTTCAAACTCCTCCGGGCCGCCTGGAAAAGCCACTGCATCGCCGGTAGCCTGCGGTTCTTTGGTGTTGGCATTGGTATTGGTGCTGGCATCGGTCTTGATTGCATTGTCCGCACCGGTCAGCTTGTCCACTTGCGGTTTGGCGGCTGTCAGGGTGGCCGCGGCCTTTGCCGGATCCACGAACAACTCGTGGCGGCCATCCTTGTACAGGATCACGGTTATCTTGGTGCGGGCCAGTTTCTGGTCTTTTTTCTTGTCGTTCCTGAACTTGGCTTCCTTGCCGCCCACCGAGAGTTCCATGGCGGCAATGGCTTGGTTGTCGGTGGTCACAATCACATCAAACTGCCTGCCGACCACCGGATTCATGAATCCGGCGGCTTGCGCCTGCTGGGCTTCGGCCAGCGGAAAGGCAACGTAATTACCGCTGGCATTGAAGGCCAGCAACGCATCAGCGGACTCCATCGAGTAGGCAGGGCCGGGATTCTGGGGAATCCTGTACTTGATTTTCTGCGCTGTCACTTCAATGATCTTGCATTCCAGTTTTTTGCCGTTGGTCTGGTAAACCACGTCTTGGGCGTGGGCGCGAACGAAAATAAACAGCAAGCCAGCAACGGTGTGGATGTATCTGCTCAACGGGGTGGACATGGTTTTTACCGGGTTCGTGTGGAAAATCCTGCGCTTTGTAGCTTCAAATGTAACATTTCCCCGGAATTTGACGCTGGTCTCGGCCAAAAAATGCGGTACAAAGTTGCGGTTTGTTTTTAAAATAACTGCAATTCGGATACCAAACTCGCGCTTCCGTGATTATTTATATGTTTCATGTACGTTATGTAAACGCCAAAACCCCGCCCTTTTTAAAAAGGCGGGGTTTTGGCATTCCGAAAGATACTATTCTGAACGGGACTGCTTGAATCCGAATAAAAAAACGGAGTTGCCAGGCAACCAAGCAGCATGGGTTACTTGGCCACGCTGGCCATGTAAGAAACCAGCGAAACGAGCTTGTTTGAATAGCCCCACTCGTTGTCGTACCACGAAACTATCTTCACAAACGTGGGGCTGAGCTGGATGCCCGCCTTGGCATCGAAAATGGACGTACGGTCGTCTCCCAGGAAATCGCTGGAAACCACTTCATCTTCGGTGTAGCCCAGAATGCCTTTCAACTCCTGCTCGGAGGCGCGTTTCATTTCGGCCTTGATTTCCTCGTAAGTGGCGGGCGTTTTCAGCCGCGCCGTCAAATCCACCACCGATACATCAGCCACCGGCACGCGGAACGACATTCCGGTCAGTTTGCCTTTCAGTTCGGGAATCACCAGGCCCACGGCCTTGGCCGCACCCGTTGAGGATGGGATGATGTTCTGGTAGCCGCCACGTCCGCCGCGCCAGTCTTTCATCGAAGGGCCGTCCACGGTTTTTTGCGTGGCTGTCACCGCGTGTACCGTGGTCATCAAGCCTTCCTCAATGCCAAACTTGTCGTTCAATACTTTGGCAATCGGAGCCAGGCAATTGGTGGTGCACGATGCGTTAGACACGATGTTCATGTCGGTGGTGTAGGCTTGGTTGTTCACGCCCATCACAAACGTCGGCGTGTCGTCTTTTGCGGGAGCCGAGATGATCACCTTTTTGGCACCGGCCTTAAGGTGGCCGCCCGCCTTTTCCTGATCCAGAAACAAGCCCGTGGATTCAACGATGTACTCGGCACCGATGTCGCCCCATTTCAGGTTGGCGGGATCTTTCTCGGCAGTCACACGGATGGTTTTGCCGTTGACCACCAGGTTGCCGCCTTCCACTTTTATCTCGCCCTTGAACTTGCCGTGCGTGGAGTCGTAGCGCAGCATATACGCCATGTATTCCGGGTCAACGAGGTCATTGATGCCCACGATTTCTATTTCGGGATAATTATAAACGGCAGCCCGGAAAACGAGCCTGCCAATGCGGCCAAAGCCGTTGATGCCTACTTTTACTTGTGCCATAATCAAGGGGTGATTTAGAGTTTCAAAATCCGTTGGTTGCGCAATATTATTTATTTGGCTGGTAAGAAACCAATAAAAAACAGGAAGATTGGCAGTAACCCCGCATGGCTGGCGGCAAATATTTCTTTAACGGGAAAAGCGTATGGTTTTTCCAATAACAATTACCGGGAGGGAGGGAGAGGCCCCACCCCCGGCCCCTCCCCGAAAGGGAGGGGAGGAAAAAGCCCTCTCCTTCGGAGGGGGTTGGGGGAGGCTCCGGTTTCAATCCGCAAAATCTATCTTGTAGATGTCGTCGTAGCCGTCAAACGCATCCTCGGCACGCACGTTCAGATCTTGAATCAGCCCGTCTTTAAGGTCATACACCCAGCCGTGCACGTGTACATGGGCATCCTGATGCCACGCTTTCTGGATGATGGAAGTCTTGTGCAGGTTATACACCTGCTCGATGATGTTCAGTTCCACGAGCCGCCGGAAACGGTCGTCCTCGTTTTTGATGGCTTTCAGTTCGTCGCGGTGAAGCCGGTAGATGTCCTTTATGCTTCGCAACCACTTGTCTATCAGCCCGTGGTAATGGTTGTCCATGGAGGCTTTGATGCCGCCGCAGCCGTAATGCCCGCACACGATGATGTGTTCCACTTTCAGCACTTCAACGGCATATTGCAGCACCGACATGAAATTGAGGTCGGTGTTAATGACCAAGTTGGCCACGTTGCGGTGGATAAACATTTCGCCGGGTTCGGTGCCGGTGATTTCGCTGGGCTGCACGCGGCTGTCCGAGCAGCCGATGAACAGGAACTTCGGTCTTTGGCCTTTGGCGAGGTCATGGAAATATTCGGGATCCAAGTTCAATTTTTCGGCCACCCACTGCCGGTTGTTTTCCAGCAGGTTCCGGTATGTCGTGTCGTCTTCGGGCAGGGCTGGCGGGTCCGATTTGCCCACCTTCAGATTGTATTCCTCATTGATGCCGCTTTCAAACCGCAGGGTGATGTTTTTCATCTTGGCGGTCTCCGCAAAATTATTGATCACTTCCAGCACATCATAATCAATGAACGACGATTTGGTGCCATCTATGTCAACGGTGCTGTTTTCGGGCAGGTTGTCAAGGATGCTCGCAATGCTGGCCTTGTTCAAAAAAGATACGTGTTCGCTGAGGTCAATGCGGATGTGTTCGTTTTCCTTTTCGGTCTCCTTTGAGAAAAAATAGGCGGTCTTGAAATTTTCCTTCAAAATGAAATACACGCCGACAACCATGCCGATGCCAATGCCGATGAGCAGATCGGTGAACAAGACCGCCACGATGGTGACCATGAACGGCAAAAACTGCGTCCAGCCCAGTTGGTACATGGCCTTAAAAATGGCCGGTTTGGCCAGCTTGTAACCGATCACGATCAGGACAGCCGCCAACGCCGCCAGCGGAATCAGGTTCATGGCGCGGGCGAAAAACAGGATGCTCAGCAACAGCAAAACCCCGTGGATGATGGACGAAAGCTTGGTTTTGCCCCCGGCATTGATGTTGGCCGAGCTGCGCACAATCACCGATGTGACCGGGATGCCGCCCAGCAGGCCCGCAATTATATTGCCGATGCCCTGCGCCTTAAGTTCGCGGTTGGCGGGCGTGCGGCGTTTGTGCGGGTCTATCTTGTCGGTGGCCTCAATGTTGAGCAGCGTTTCCAGGCTGGCAACTACGGCAATGGTGAAGGCAGTGAGGTAAATCTGCGGATTGTTGAACTGTGTGAAATCGGGCAGGCGGATGAGACCGGCAAACTCGCCGAACCCGCGCACCACCGGCAGGCTCACCAAGTGAATCTGTTCCAGTGCGAACTGCGGGAAATACCGCGCCAAGGCCAGATTCACCAGTATGCCTGAAGTGGCGGCGATAAGTGGGGCCGGAATGAACTCAAAAACGCGGTTGAGGCGGTGCAGCTTGTCCCAAGTGAGCATGATTGACATTGCGACGGTGAAAATGACAATCGCCCCGAACGACGGGTCGCCGACGGCATTGGCGATTTCAGTGAATGTGTTGCGCCCATCCAACTGGAAAAACTCGAATTCGCCTTCCGCATCGCGGTCATCGCCCAAGGCGTGCGGAATCTGCTTGAGCACGAGCGTCAGGCCAATCGCCACCAGCATTCCCTTGATCACCGCCGTGGGGAAGTACAGGCTGATGAAACCGGCACGGGCAAAACCCAGCCCCAGTTGGAATACCCCGGCAAGCACCACCGCCAGCAAAAAGCCTTCAAAAGAGCCAATCTTGGCAATGCCGCCCAGCACAATCACCGTAAGCCCGGCGGCCGGGCCGCTGATGCTCAGCGGTGAGCCGCTCAGGTAGCCAACCACTAACCCGCCCACAATGCCCGACACCAACCCGGCAAACAGCGGCGCACCCGAAGCCAAGGCAATGCCGAGGCACAAGGGCAGCGCAATCAGGAAAACGACTAGTCCGGCACGGGCATCGTCGCCCAAGTGCGCGAAAAACGCGGGTTTGTCTTTGTTTTTTTCGGACATACGCTGTGACTGATATTGAGTCGCGGAATTATTTCCGGCGTTAAATTACCTATTTACATTGGCTTTCCGCAACCGGAAATCACATTGGTGATGCCGGGGTTTTCCTGATGAATTGCCAATGGGTGTTGTCTTTTTCCGGCTGCCATCAAAAACGGCGAATTGCTTGGGATTAATGGGCCAATACGGTTATGTTTGGGTCAATTTTCACCTCATCTGTCTGCCACCTTAACCATCACACCACCATGAGTAAATTTGATGAAGCAATGTCCGATTACATGAATGCATTGGACAAAATGGGCGTAAAAGCCGACGAAAACCTGCTGAAAGCCGTGGCCAAATCGCTGGGGCCGGTCATTTACAACGCCGATGCCTCGCTGGTGTCCACTTCAGACAAGGCCGAGCTGGACCGGGTGAAGGACAACTACCTGATCAAGAAACTGGGTTTGGCCGATGCGCCCGAACTCGATGCGGCCATCAAGGAAGTGGCGGAGCAATTCGGCAGCGCCAACCGCAACAAGTACCGCGTTGTGTTCTACTATTTGCTGGCCCTGAAATTCGGCAAGGAAAGCATCTACGCCGACTGATAAACCACGCGTACGGAAAAACCAAAACAGCCCGGCAAATTGCCGGGCTGTTTTGGTTTGGGGGGTTTGGCGGTTGAAAAAGATACTATTTTCCGAAGCCGTAATCGCGTTCCACTTTGCAAATGCGCACTTGGTACGCCCCGTACCATGTTTCGCGGCCTTTTTGCTGCGCCAGCAAATGTTCCCATTGCTGTTTCCACGCCCTGATTGATTCCGGGCTTTCCCAATACGAAACCGTGATTCCCAACCCGGACCGCGCCGATTCGATGCCCAGAAAACCGGGTTGCCGCTGCGCCAATTCTTCCATGCGGGCAGCCATGGCGGCGTACCCGTTGTCGCTTTCGGTGCGGACGGAAGTAAAGATGACGGCATAATACGGCGGCTCCGGAGTTTGGGCAATCATGGCTTGTGGGCTGAAAAAACGGCGGTCAAAAATAGTATCTTTTGAAATGGCCAAACCCGCCCTATTAACTGACCAATTGAAAGGCATCACCATCAAAAAGACCTTTGTCGCTCAGTTTCAATGACGGAATCACCAGCAAGGCCATGAACGAAAGCGTCATGAACGGCGATTGCAGGCGGCTGCCCATTTGTTTGGCTATTTGGTCGAGTTGCGTGTATTGCGCCGCCACCTCGTAGCCATCGGCACCGGTCATCAGTCCGGCAATGGGCAACGGCAGCAGCATTTCCTCGCCTTCCGCCACCGCCGATAATCCGCCTTTGACATTGATAATCAGATTGATGGCGCGGCAAATGCTTTCATCGTCCGTGCCAACGGCAATGATATTGTGCGAGTCGTGCGCCACCGACGAGGCAATGGCTCCGTGCCGGAATCCGAAGTTTTTGACAAAAGCCACCGCCGGGGGCGCGTCGGCGTAGCGGTTCACAACGGTGATCTTGAGCAAATCGCGTTCGGTGTCGGCCACCACAAAGCCGGCTTTTACCGTTGGTGCGCATACTATTTTATTTGTAACCAACTGGCCGTCAATGGCTTCAATCACTTGAAAGTCCCTGCCGCTGTCGGGCATGGCAAACTGTTCCGGCAGTTTTGGTGAAACGGAAAACCGGTTCACGGTTTCGCTTTCAACCGGTGCGATCAGGCTTATGCCATTTTCGGCCACCAGTTTGCCACCAATGTAGGTTTGCAGAGCCTTGAAATCCAACAGGTTATCAACCACTATGAAATCCGCCGCATCGCCGGGGCGCAGCAAACCCACTTCCAATCCATAATGCTCCACCGGATTAACGCAGGCCGCCCGCAACGCCTGAAACACATTGTGGCCTTTAACAACGGCGCGGCACACGAGTTCGTTGATGTGCCCGAGTGCCAGGCTGTCGGGGTGCTTGTCGTCCGAGCAAAACATGATTTGGTCGGGATAATCGGGCAGCAAGCCGATCAACGCCTCAAAGTTCTTGGCCGCACTGCCTTCGCGGATCAGTATTTTCATGCCCGCCGCCAACTTGTCCAACGCCTCCTCGGCAGTAAAGCATTCATGATCGGTGCTGATGCCCGCTTGCGCATAATGCAGGGCTTGTGCGCCGCGCAGGCCGGGGGCGTGCCCGTCAACGGGCTTGCCTCGGCGTTGAGCGGCGGCGATTTTGGCCATCAGTTCCGGGTCTCGGTTCAGCACGCCGGGGTAGTTCATCACCTCGGCCAGGTATCCGATCTGGTCCATTTGTAGCAGGTTTTCCACGTCGGCCACGGTGATTACGGCTCCCGCCGTTTCAAAACCGGTGGCTGGCACGCAAGAAGGCGCACCGAAACAGAACCGGAAGGGCACTTTCGCGCCGTTTTCAACCATGTACCTTACACCCGCCACGCCCAGCACATTGCCGATTTCGTGCGGATCGGAAACCGTAGCCACCGTACCGTGCGCCACCGCCAGCCGCGCAAACTGCGCCGGGGTCAGCATGGAGCTTTCAATGTGCACGTGGGCATCCACGAATCCGGGCATGATAAACACCGGCGGCGCATCGGCAACCGGCTGTATGCCAGCTATTTGTCCGTTTTCAACCCGCACGCTGGCGGGATAAACCCGCTTTTGGAACAGGTCAACAAATTGCCCGGCAATTTCAAATGAAGCGGCGGATGAGTGGGTGGTTGGCGGTGCGGTTTCCAAAATAGTATCTGATTTCAAGGCGAAACCTACGTGCAAACGATATGCGGGCATCGTGCGGCCCGCCGAGCGGTCACATTGGGGCAATGTTAGGGAATAAAGGATGAAAATAAAATCGCGGCGCGTGCCGGAAAACACACCAAGCCATGAAAAAAATCGCATTCCTGCTTATTCTTTGCCTCACCCTCGGCTCGTGTATGCGCTACCACAGCCCGATGGTGAAGTCGTGGACTCCCAAAGACCACTCGAAAGACAGTTTCAAGAGTCCGCGCAAAAACCAGCGGCATTGAGGCCGCCCAACCCAACGCAAATCAATTTTCTTGCCTTCAATCATTTTCATCCCTCAAATCCTTTGCTCTACAAGTATGAAAAAATTATTCGCCTTCTTGATTATCAGTGCCATCATGAGTTCTTGCTACCGGCCACAGAGCCAGTCGTGGCAACCCAAGAAAAGCTTCAGCGTCTCGCACACTAAAAAGAAAAGATCCTGACCCAAACAAAAATCGCAACCCCGCCGGGTTGCGATTTTTGTTTGCGGCCGGGCAAAAAAACGGCGTGTTGGTGTTCGGGTTCGGCAAGGGTGCGTATATTTGCGGTAGGCACATTCGGCAAAAGATGCGTTTCCAAAACAGTATGTTTCGGAAACGCCAAACCCTCACCCCGCCTTCGCCAACCACTTCCGGCATGAGAAAAATCATTGTGGCCATTGACGGCTACTCCGCTTGCGGCAAAAGCACCACCGCCAAGAAAGTGGCCCAGAAACTGCGCTACGCCTACATAGATTCGGGAGCCATGTACCGCGCCGTCACGCTGTATTTCCACCAAAACCACATCGCACTCACGCACCCAGGCGAAGTGGCCGATGCCTTGCGGTACATCCACATCCAGTTTGCCTACAACCAAGACACGCAAAAAAGTGAAACTTATCTGAACGGACTCAACGTTGAGGAAGACATACGCCGGATGTACATTTCGGAGCGGGTGAGCGAGGTGAGTGCCCTGCCCGAAGTGCGCAAGGCATTGGTGCTGCTGCAACAGAAAACGGGCGGCAAACGCGGCGTGGTCATGGATGGGCGCGACATTGGCACCAAGGTTTTTCCGGATGCCGAACTGAAAATATTCATGACCGCCGATATGCAGGTGCGGGCCCACCGGCGGCAACTGGAACTGATGCAGCGCGGCGAACTAGTTGGCTTGCAGGACATTGTGGACAACCTGACGCACCGCGACCACTTGGACACTACCCGCCACGAAAGCCCGCTGGTGCGGGCCGCCGATGCCTTCCCGCTCGATACGACGCACATTACCTTTGATGAGCAGATTGAGTTTGTGGTGAACCTGGCCATCAGCAAGATGATTGAACACCAGCAACGCACCGCGGAAAAAGGCGGGTGACCTGTGGGGGCGGCCCGAAACAAGGCCGCCCGAAATAGTATCTTTCAAAACCGCCAAACCTGCTTCGGAAGCGAAACGGTACAAGCATCGGTCACAATAAAAACAGTTGCCAAACGGTCATCTTACTGTACAGAAATCACGAACCGTTCTCTCCCTGAACTTATGCAAGTCACGATAGATAAGAATTCCGGTTATTGCTTCGGTGTCGAATACGCGATCCAGATGGCCGAAGAGGAACTGGCCGGTGCCGGCCAACTCTACTGCCTTGGCGACATTGTGCACAACAGCATGGAAGTGAAGCGGCTGAGCGAGAAAGGCCTGCGCGTGATTGACCGCGAACAAATGGCCGAACTGCACGACTGCAAACTGCTGATACGGGCACACGGCGAGCCACCCGCCACCTACGAACTGGCCTTGAAAAACAACATCGAACTCATTGATGCCTCGTGCCCGGTGGTGCTGAAGCTGCAAAACCGCGTGAAACACGCCTTTGACCGGATGCAGCACGAAAACGGCCAGATTGTGATTTACGGGCAGCCCGGCCATGCCGAAGTGATTGGCATCACGGGCCAGACGCAAGACAAGGCCATTGTGATTACCACGGAAGAGGACTTGGACAAGATTGACTTCACGCGGCCCGTGACGCTTTTCAGCCAGACGACCAAGAGCACGCAGGGATTTTACAAGATGAAGGAGCGCATCGAGAACCGCATCCGGCAGGCCAACCCCGCCACCAGCCCCGACGCGCTGCTTGATGCCAACGACAGTATTTGCCGCCAAGTATCGAACCGCGAGCCGCAACTGCAAAAATTTGCCCACGAACACGATGTGATTGTATTCGTGAGCGGCAAGAAAAGCTCGAACGGCAAGGCATTGTTCACCGTGTGCCAGAACGAAAATCCGCGCAGCTATTTCGTTGAAAATGAGACCGAAATTGATACCACTTGGTTTGACGGGGCCGAAAGCATTGGCATTTGCGGAGCCACTTCCACACCGATGTGGCTCATGGAAAGCGTGGCCAAGTACATTGGCCAACTGCCGGTGCTGGCCGATTGATTGGCTTGGAAAACAAATCCGGCAAAAAACAGGAAAGGCTTTGCATCGCGCAAAGCCTTTCCTGTTTTTTGCATTACGCATGAAACACGACATTGCCCGCTGGACTTGGAAAGTCCGGCTACGTTGCTGCTTTGTCTGTTGTATAGGATTTGGAAGCCGGCCAGAAGTGCGGAAGTCGCTGCGGGACTTGAAAAGTCCCGCTACTCTGGCCGACAGCCGACTGAAATAGTATCTTTCCAAAAGCCCAAACCTAACCTGCCATGAACCGGATCGCCAACACGTTCATCAAGTATTTCCTGCGCGGAATGCTGTTTACGGCTCCACTCGGGGTCACGGCCTACATTCTGGTGGCCGCCATCCGGTGGCTCGACGGGCTGCTGCCGCTGGACGAATATCCGGGAGCAAGCCTGCTTATTGTCATTGTCACGCTTACTTCGGTGGGCTTTTTCGGCTCGTCGCTGATTGTGAAGCCAGTGTTGTTGTCGCTGGAAAACCTGGTTACGCGGCTGCCGTTTGTGCGCATCATCTACACTTCGCTCAAGGATTTGGTTTCGGCTTTTGTGGGCGATAAAAAGAAGTTCAGCCAGCCGGTTCTGGTGCTGCTCAACAAGGAAACATCGCTCTGCAAGCTGGGTTTCATCATGCAAACCGACTTGGCCGACATGGGCATTGAGGGCAAAGTGGCCGTGTACCTGCCGCATTCCTATAATTTCTCCGGCGATTTGTACATCGTGCCCCGCGAAAATGTGACCCCGATTGACAGTTCGTCGGCGGCCATTATGAAATTCATAGTGTCTGGCGGGGTTGTCAAACGCGAGTGAGTTGGTTGGCGGCGGCGAAAACAGTATCTTTCAAAACCGGCAAAGTCCAGCGGCCTCCCCCCACCCCCTTTGGAGGCTGGGGGGCTAAATAATATCTTTCAAAAACCCGAAACCCCATGCAAGAAACCTTACCGTTGGAAAAAAACAACCCGCGCGTGCTCAATGCGTGGTGCAGCTACGACTGGGCCAACTCGGTGTATAACCTCACGGTCACCTCCACGCTGTTTCCGGTCTATTACAGTGGCGTGACCAAGGCCGCCTTCGGTGAAACCGCCAACAAGGAAGTGCTGGTGGATTTTCTGGGCTTCCGGTTCGACAGCCAAGTGCTGTATTCCTACGCCATTGCGGCCTCTTTTTTGGTCATCGCGGTGCTATCGCCGGTGTTGTCGGGCATTGCCGATTACAGCGGCAACAAGAAGCGGTTCATGCAGTTTTTCACGTATCTGGGTTCGGCGGCTTGCTTGGGGCTGTGGTTTTTTACGGGCAGCAATATCGAATACGGCATCCTGTGCGCGTTTCTGGCCAGCATCGGCTATGCCGGTTCGCTGGTGTTCTACAATGGTTTTTTGCCGCAAATCGCCACGCCCGACCGCATGGACCGTCTTTCGGCACGCGGCTTTTCCATGGGCTACATCGGCAGCGTGCTGATGCTTGTAGCCAACATTGTCACCATCACGTATTTTGCCGCTTTCGGGTTTTCAAGCGAAGGCGCGGCCACGCGTTTCGCGTTCATTCTCGTCGGCTTGTGGTGGGTTGGTTTCGCGCAAATCGCCTTTTTGTACCTGAAAGACCGGCCCACCAACCATCCCATCAACAAGGATGTGCTTACCAAGGGCTTTGCCGAACTGAAAAAAGTGTTTGCCAAGGTGCGCGGCTCGTCGCATTCGTTCCGATACCTGCTCGGCTTTTTTTTCTGGTCCATGGGCGTGCAGAGCATCATGCTCATGGCTCCGTTTTTTGGCGAAAAAACCATTGGCATGGGCGGCACCGAAATGATTGCCATCGTGCTGATTTTGCAGTTGGTGGCCATTCCGGGAGCCATTTTGTTTTCGCGGCTGGCCATGCGGCTGGGCAACACGGTTTCGCTGGGTTTGGCCATTGTGATTTGGATCGCCATCTGCGTGGCTTCGTATTTCGTGGAAACCAAAACTGAGTTTTACATCCTGGCGGCGTTTGTGGGCGTGGTCATGGGAGCCATCCAGTCGGTTTCGCGTAGCACGTATGCGCAACTGATTCCGCAAACCACCACCGACACGGCCTCGTTTTTCAGCCTCTACGATGTAACCGAAAAACTGGCCATTGTCATTGGTACATTCACCTACGGCCGCGTGCTCGAAACCACCGGCAATGTGCGCCTGAGTGCGCTGAGCATGGGGGTTTTCTTTGTGCTGGGGATACTGTTTTTGCTGGCCGCCCGCCTGCCCCGCCGCGTGAGCGATGCGGTTGGCGGTTGAAACCCCAGCCCTAGTCTTTTTCCAGAAGAGAAAAAAACCGCTTCGTTCTCCGGAGAAAGGCGGTTTTTGTAATAGCCCGATTTTGCTGAACTTGCCACCTTACTATCAAACCACCCAAACCCGCAACACCACAATGGCTTCATCAACTAATCCTTGGCATACCGTATCCTACGGCAAAAACGCCCCGCAAATCGTGTCGGGCATCATTGAAATTCCAAAAGGCAGCAAGGCCAAATACGAGCTGGACAAGGAAAGCGGCCTGCTGATACTGGATCGCGTGCTGTTTTCGGCGGTGCATTATCCGGCCAACTACGGCTTTATCCCGCAGACGTATTGCGAAGACCACGACCCGCTTGACATCCTGGTCATCTCGCAGGTTGATTTCCCGTCGTTGTGCCTCGTGGAAGCCAAGGTAATCGGTGTGATGCGCATGAAAGACCAGGGCGAAGCCGACGACAAGATCATTGCCGTAGCCCAGCACGATGTGTCGGTAAACCATCTGGACGACATTGACCAACTGCCGCCGCACACCATCGTGGAGATGCGCCGCTTCTTTGAAGACTACAAGCAACTGGAAAACAAATCGGTGGTGGTGGAGCATTTTTTGGGCAGGCACGAGGCTTACCGCATCATCGAGGAGGCCATACAACTGTACCGCGAAACATTTGGCGCGGTGAATTGAACATACACCCATGGCGCGAATTTTTGGAATTCCGGCGGGTCAAACGTGCGTTTGTGCGGATGCCAAAATAGTATCTTTTGAAAACGCCAAACCCCGGCAGGCAGCTCTGGGTTTCATAGCGCAAAAATTTCGGCACGTTTTTCGCGCAGGCAGACTTTTAACATCCAACCATTTTCCCACTTCCAAACAACTTTCCCCATGAAAAAATCGGTGCTGACGTTTGTTGTTTCCCTACTGCTGGCCGCCACCGGCTTGGCCCAATCCGACACCGACAAGGGCATGACCCGCGTCAGTAAGATGCAGGGCGTTGAGGTGTATGCCATGTGCGAGCCGGTGCGCGAATACAGTGTGCTGTTTTCCATGAACACGGGCGTAAAAGCCGGCTCGGTCATTACGGGCGGCTTGGTGAACGAGGGCGTTTCGGACAAACTGGCGCAATTTGTGAAACGGGTGATGAAGGAGGCCGAAAAGAAAGGCGAGCAGGTGGATGCCATTGTGTATTCGGGCGGCAAGGACGTGGCCGCCATCAAGTTCAAGGCCGAATCCACGGCGCAAAACAAGGGGCTGGCCAAAGCCGCCAAATTGAGCGGCTACGAAGTGTACGTGATGAACGAACCCCTGCGCGACTACGAAACCGTGGTGGATGTGAGTACGGGTGCAAAGGCAAAGTCGTACATTACGGGGGGCTTGGTGAACAACAGCGTTGAAGAGGACATAAGCCAATACGTGAAACGTGCCGAAAAAGAAGCCAAAGAGGAAAACAAGAAGATAGATGCCGTGGTGTATTCCGGCGGCAAGCGTGCCATCGGCGTGAAGTTCAAATGATTCCGCCGGGGTTTGGTGTTTTCAAAAGATACTATTTTCGGTTTATCCGACCACCGGCCGGAAACTTCATCTTCCAAAACACATTGCGGATTCGCCGGCCGGTGGTTGGGCAGACGGATGGTTAGGCAGCGTTATGGTAACCGCCGTGCCTGAGCCAATGGCAGACTTCAGTTTGAGTTTGCCGCCCAATTGGCGCACCGCCTTGTGTACCAGATACAACCCCAGACCCGATCCGTTGGACGTGTGCGTGCCACGGTAAAACATCTCGAATACTTTTGCCTGTTGCTCGCGGGGTATCCCGATGCCGTTGTCGCTCACTCTCATAACGAGGCTGTCGGCCTTGCACCTGACCGAGATTTTTATCCGGGGTTTTTTCCGGATCAGGTTGGCGTAGTTGATGCCATTGGAAATCAGGCAGTTGACCAGTATCCTGAAACGAAACAAGTCGGTGCGTGCCGGACAATCGCCCGTAATCCGAATGGTGATCTTTACCCGGTTGTAGTTGGTCAGGTCACGGAGTTCCCTTACTTCCCGCTCCACAATTGCTTGCAGGTCGGCGTTTTCCATCAGGACAAGCTGGTTTTGGATTTTGGACGAATAAACCATGTCACGGATGATGTCGCGCATCCGGTAAATGCGGCCGCGCATCAGGTGCAGGTAGTTTTCGGAGCCGTCCAAGGCGCTTCCCTCCATTTCCATCAGGTCAATAAGCCCAAGCACCGAACTAAGCGGCGCGTTGAAATCGTGGCTCAGGCGGTAAGTCAGGGTATCGAGTTCAAAAGTCACCCGTTCCAGTTCCGCCGAAAGGCTTTCCCATGAAACGTACGGTGCGCAGGATACACGTGTACCCGAACTGGCTTTCTGCATTTGCAGGTTTTCTTTCATGCGGTAAGTGCAAATAAAAATATTGGTGTTTCGGGCGGCAAACTGTCAAAAGCAAAGCACGGCAGGCAGATTTCGAGGCTATGCCACCCCCAGAAACCTACCCGCCAGAGAATTGAGTTTGTTTTCAACCCCGTCCTTGTCCACCAATCCTTGCAGCAAATCCTGCAGCACCCCATTTTCGAAAATCAACACAGAGGGCAGCGTAATGCCATACCGCTCACAAAGCGTTTCGGCGTGCAGGAGGTTTATGTAAAAAAAATAAACGTCATTATTGTTTTTGTACAATTCCTTGAGCATTGTATCATTGGCATCGGAATGGTCGGAGTACGGATTGTAAAAGTGTACCACGCGAACGCCATCCTTATGAATGACCTCGGAGGCAAAGTCTGTTTCTGATATTTTTTTCATGATTAATGCTGTTAAGTGGTTTTGTGTGGTATGTCCATGTGTATAAAAACTGTGCCATCAAATATAACTACTTGATTTTCAAATAATTAGATAAAGTGTTTGGGCGAACATGAAAAAAACAGGACAACAGGAAAGTTTTTGCTTTCATATCAGCAAAAACATCCGTCCATTGGGCGTTTTCAAAATCTGCGGGATGGCAATCGGAAATCGCGCCGAAAAAAAACTTGAAGTTCTTGGAATATTTTAGCCACCATATTAGAATAGTGCAAATAGGATTGCCGAAACCGTTTCGGGCGGTTTTCCACGCAATCGCGGCCAAGGCATTGGTCAGGGAAAAGTGCGGACTACGCGGAAAAATATTTTTCGCTTATATGTAAGCAAAAAAGGTTTGGAAACCGCGTCACCCGAAGTTTGGCTGGCGGCTGAGACCCAGCTTGCGCATCCGCGATTGCAGCGTTTTGTCGTTCATGCCAAGCAGTTTGCCCGCGCCATTGGCTCCCGTCACCCGTCCGTGGGTAAGGGCAAGGGCGGCAATAATGTGCTTGCGTTCATGTTCGGCCAGCGTTTCAAAACCTGATTCGGGATTCAGGGTTTGGGGGTTGGTGGGGATACTATTTTCCTGCAAGGCGGCTATTTCCAGTTTCGGCCCGTGGCTCAGCACCACCGCCCGCTCAACGATGTTTTCCAATTCGCGGATGTTGCCCGGCCACGGGTATGTTTCCAGCAGGTGTAATGTTTTTTTGGAAACCGAGGTGATTTTCTTGTTGGTTTTGGCGGCGTACTTGTTGATGAAATACTTCACCAGCAGCGCAATATCCTCCGTTCGTTCGCGCAGGGGCGGGTTCACGAGGGGAAACACATTGAGCCGGTAATACAAGTCGGCCCGGAACTCGCCGTGCGCCACCGCCTCTTCCAAGTTGCGGTTGGTGGCCGCAATAATGCGCACATCAACCTTGCGGGTATGGTTGCTGCCCAGCGGCTCGAATTCGCCTTCCTGCAGCACCCGCAGCAGTTTCACTTGCAGTTCAAGCGGCAGTTCGCCGATTTCGTCCAGAAACAGTGTTCCGCCGTCGGCCTGTTCAAAACGCCCGATCTTTTTGGCGTAGGCTCCCGTAAACGCCCCCTTTTCGTGTCCGAAAAGTTCGCTTTCAATCAGGCTTTGGGGCAGTGCGGCGCAATTTACCTTTACCAACGGCCGCCCGGCGCGTTTGCTCAGGCGGTACACGCTGCGGGCCACCAGTTCCTTACCGGTTCCGGTTTCACCCGTAATCAGCACGGTTGTGTCGGTGGCGGCCACTTGCTCCACTTGCCGCAGCACCCGCCGGTAGGTTTCACTGACCGAAATTATGTCATCGAATTGAAACCCGCCCTGCAATTCTTGTTTCAGTTGCAGGTTTTCCTCTTCCAAGTCCTTTTTCAGTTCCTCCACTTTTGCCAAGGCGTTTTTCAGGTCCTGTTCGGTTCGCTTGCGCGCATCGCGGTCAAAGACAACGCCGGTCAAGCGGGTGGCCGTACCATCGGCTCGCCGGTCAAACACTTTTCCCTGCGTAAAAAGCCATCGGTACTGGCGGTCTTCGCCCTTGATCCTGAACTCAACCGCAAAGTCGGGATTATTGCCGTGGACGCATTCAAACACGCAGCTTTGGATGCGGCTGCGGTCTGCGGGATGCGCCAGTTCCAGCCATTTTTCGTACGACGGCGCAAATTCCATCGGGGCAAAACCAGCCAGCGCAAAACATTCGGGACTATAGAAAACCTCGTTTGTGGCCGCCGACCAATCCCAAAAGCCAATGCCAGCCGCCAGCACCGCCAGCGAAAGCCGCTCCTGTTCGCGCCGCAATTCATGGTACGCGTGCGTTTGGCCGCTAATATCCAAGCCAATGCACCAGATGTGCGGGCCTTCGACAAAGAAATTGCGGCGGAAACGGTAGCAAAGGCAAATGTATTTGGATGATCCGTCTTTAACGGTTATCTCGCCTTCCCAAGTCCGGTACGAGTGTACTGACACCGATTCATCCCAGCCCACGAGCAGAACCGACACATCGGCGGAAGTGAATATCTGGCCCACCGCCGTTGTGTTGCCTGTAACTTCACTGGCAAGGTAGCCGGTAATCCGCTCACACTCTTGGTTCCACACCTTAATCAGTCCGTCGGTCGAGAGGGCGCAGACCATGACCGGGAAGCCGTGGATCAGTTGCGCAAGGTCGCTCTGGGTGGGTGGTGCGTCTTTTTCCATCGGTCGAAAACAGTATCTTTCAAAAACCCCAAACCCGTCCTTCCGCAAATCACGCTCATCCGGCTGGCACCAATTGCCTCGGCGGCGGCTGTCACTTGATAATCTCCTCCCAGTCGCTGTCTGGTGCGGGTAGTTGTGTTTCGGCACGTTTGATTTCGGCCGGAGCTTGGCTCGCAACCCAGCCTTGCGCCACCGCGTGGCGGGCGGCGGTTTCGGTATCGGGCACAAGCAGCATTTCCACGTTGATCGCCGCAAGGCCAGTAATGATGGCTTGCACGGCGGCATCACGCTGGTCACCGCTCACATCGCGGATGTAGGCAGCCAGCACCCGGCCCGGATAGTCGCGGGCGGCCTGTGCGTATATTTCGGGGTCGCGCTGGCCGCTGTCGCCCAGAAAAATGAACGGCAGTTGCGGGTACATCTGCATGATGCGTTCTATTTGCGCGAGTTTGTGGGCCAGGTGGGGCGTTCCCACACCATGCGTCCGGCTGATGCCCAAGTCTTTGAGCATCAGTGGGCCGACAGGAATTTGTTGTAAGGAAAAAAAATCGGTGAGCAGACTGTAGAGATTCCACGGACTGCTGGAAACGTAGAAGATCGGATTGAAAACGTCCTTGCCAGTGCCTTGCTGCAAGGCTTGGTAGAACTTGGATACGCCTTCAAATGGCAGCCGGGTACGAAAACTGTGCAAAAACGCCAGTTTTGCCATCCGCAACAAATGGGTGGCATCAGATACCAGCACCGTGTCGTCAATGTCGGAGATGATGCCGAACCGGGCATCGGCGGGCGGAACCAGGATTTCGGCGGTGGCGGTGACCGGCTCGGGCGTAAGCTGCGTGATCAGCCGTAGCGGGGCCGTGTGGCGGAATCCGGCTTGCGCGGGCGGCACGGCAGAAACATATTCCAACTCGAACGTAAAAAAGCCCTCATCGTCGGTGGCGGTGATGTGCAACGAATCGTTCCATTGCAGTTCCACTTGCACGCCCGGCAGTTCGTCGGTTTCAAAGCGGCGGTAGGCATCAAGCAGGTTGCGCCAAGCCGAATCGCGGTCGCGC
>JAYWIH010000023.1:0-19577 GCA_043789005.1 Sphingobacteriales bacterium | reverse complement strand
TCGCGCATGATTTTGGCGCACTCCGCCACAATGTCCGTCAATTCAAATTCCTCGGCCACGCGCAGGGTTTTTTCGGCCAGCGGAATGGCCAAACGCCGCGCATTATTCATGAGCAGCACTTTGACGGCATACAGTTGTTTGGTGCATTCGTACATCGCCCGCTGGTGGCCGGGCACGTTTTCGCTTTCATAGTCCAGGAAAAAAAGCGTGTTGAGCAGTTTTTGCTTGAGGCGCGTCTTCAGGATGAGGTATTTTTTTTCAGAGGGCAGGCAGTTGTAGATATCCTTGGCGGCAATTTCATCGGAATCATATTTTTGGGAACTGATTCCGTCAAAAAGTTTATAATAGTTGCTGGTTTTATTGCGGCTGCTTTCATCGAAAAGCTCGGCTTTTTTGATTCTTTTTTTGGTAATCAATGAAATGATTTCGCGCAACGCTTCCATATTCGGGGTATTAAAATTTCAACGGATGGTGAAAATTCGGCATGAATTTACCGAATGGCGGTGTGTGTGATGTCTCTTTTCTACAACTTTCATCCGTTTTTCGTCTAACCGGCAAATTCGGGAGACCAAGCTGCTTGGCTGCGGCTTTGCGGGCCAGCATAGCTGGGTGATAAGACGGAGAAAAAGGGCGGCATTTGAACCGCGCACGAATGCCGGATGCCTGTCAAGGATTCGCCGGTTGGCGTTTGGGTGGTGCTGGCTGGTGCATTTATACCAACCCGACCGCCAATGTAAACATTCGCCTGCGCCACTGCCGGATGCCGGGCAACCGAAATCCGTGTGCGCCACCAATCAAGTATTTGAGTGTCAGTACAATGGCTTGCCATGTTTTTTTGCGGAAACGTGGAGAAATTCGTTGCGCCAGAAGTATGTGCGCGGCATTTGCGGCCCGCCCCACAGTTGCCGGTTTGATGCGGGAACCGCTTTTGCCGGAAATATTGTTCTGCCACGAGTGTCCGGCTTGCAACCGGCCGAATCGTTTTTTTTCAACCTTACACTTGCGAAACCATGCATCATTCCTCTTCTAACAGTAATTTGGCTGCCCGCGTAATCGGTTCCCTATTTTTCAGGCAGGCGCAGCGGCGGGCGGGTCGCTTGGCCCGCAACGGCAAAGGTTTGCTGGACTTGCTGCTGAAAGTTTCCGCCAAATCGGAATCGGTAAAGGATTCCGGGTTTCTTGCCAACTTGCGGATAATCAGCCGGTTGGTGCGGGCTTCGGCAAAAGGCCAGTACAAGGCGGTTCCGTGGGCGACACTGATGAAAATCATCGCCGCATTGGTTTACTTTGTATCGCCCATTGATTTCATTCCCGACCTGCTGCCTGTACTGGGCTTTGCCGATGACATTGCGGTGGTGCTTTGGGTGGTCAAATCGTGCGCGGCGGATATTGAGAAGTTCCGCGAATGGGAGCAAACACAGGCACAAGCCGCGTAAATGTTTTCCGCGTTGCGGATACATACGGTTTCCGGGGAAATGCGGGTTTCGGGAAAAAATAGTATCTCCCGAAAAGCATGAACCCCACCTGCCGACGGCCCCCGTTGGACTTGGAAAGTCCAACTACGTTTTCAAAATAGTATCTTTCAAAAACGCCAAACCCCTTTCCCTTTCCTACGTTCCATGAAAAAAACGCTGCTGCTTTTTGCCCAGTTGTGCGTGGCTGCCTTGGCCTACGCCCAAAACAAACCGCTTTCCGTTGAAGCTATTTTTGCCCGCCCCACCTTCAGCGCCAAATCAGTGTATGACGTGAATTGGATGCAAAACGGGCGTTTCTACACTTCGCTCACCCAAGACAACAACGGCGGCCTGACCATTGTGAAGCACGACGTGGCCACCGGCAAGGCCGTCGAAACGTTGTTTGACGGCACGCAACTGGCCGGCATGGACGGCTACGAACTCAGCCCCAACGAAGACAAGCTGCTGCTCACCACGGCCACCGAACCGATATACCGCCATTCGAGCCGCTCATTGTGTTACGTGTACGACCTGAAAACCAAGCGGTTGAGTCCGCTTTCGGCGGGCGGCAAGCAATCCAACGCCGCCTTTTCGCCGGATGGCAGCCGCGTGGCATTCACCCGAAGCAACAACCTGTATGTCAAGGATTTGCAAACGAATGCGGAAAAGGCCGTAACCACCAGCGGCAAGCCCAACAGCCTCATCAACGGCAGCACCGATTGGGTATATGAAGAGGAATTTGCGTTTACCCGCGCCTTTGCCTGGAATGCCGACGGCACAAAACTGGCCTACTACACCTTCGACGAAACCGCCGTGCCCGAATACAATATGCAGGTATGGGGCGAACCGTATCCGGTGGACTACCGCTACAAATACCCGAAGGCGGGCGAGAAAAATTCGGTGGTCACGCTGTCGGTGTATGATTTGGGCAAGGATGCCGCCGTGAAAGTGGATATCGGCACCGAAACCGATATGTATATTCCGCGCATCAACTGGACGAAAAACCCCAACCTGCTGTCGGTCAGGCGCATGAACCGGCTGCAAAACCGGCTCGACATCCTGCACGCCGATGCCGCAACCGGCAAAACCACCATTGTTCTGACCGAAACCAGCCCTGCCTACGTGGATTTGGAACTGACCGACAACCTGACGTACCTGGCCGATGGCCGGCATTTTGTCCATGCCAGCGAACGCAGTGGTTTCAAACACTTGTATTTGTATGACCTTACCGGCAAATTGGTTCGTGAGCTTACCAAGGGAAACTGGGAAGTATCTGACTTCCAAGGTATTGATGAGAAAAAAAAACTGATTTACTTCACTTCCACCGAAGCCTCGCCACTGGAAAGGCAGTTGTACAGCGTGTCAATGGATGGCAAGGCCAAAACCCGCCTCAGCACCGCCAAAGGCACGCACGGCATCAATTTCAGTCCCGACTTTTCTTATTACTTGGATACGTATTCGGATGCCAACACGCCGCTTTCGGTAGGTTTGCATACGGCTCCGGCGGGCAAACTCGTGAAAATGCTCGAAACCAACGACGACCTGAAAAACCGTTTGAAGGAATACAACCTGACCAGAAAAGAGTTTTTCCAATTCGCCACACCCGACAAAACCACGCTGAACGGCTTCATTATGAAGCCCGCCAACTTCGATGCCAGCAAAAAATACCCGGTTTTCATGTACGTGTACGGTGGGCCGGGCAACCAGCAAGTGACTGATGAGTGGAGCGGTGCCAATTATATGTGGTTCCAGTTGCTGGCGCAGAAAGGCTACATTGTGGCCTGCGTGGACAACCGGGGCACGGGCGGACGCGGCACGGCTTTCCGCCAGACCACCTACGCCAACCTCGGCAAACTGGAAGTACAAGACCAAATTGAGGCGGCCAAATATTTCAGCACGCTGCCTTACGTGGACAAAGCCCGCATCGGCATCCACGGCTGGAGCTACGGCGGCTACATGACCGCCTTGTGCATGACCGTGGGCGCGGATTATTTCAAGGCGGGCATTAGCGGCGCACCCGTCACCACGTGGCGGTTTTATGACACCATCTACACCGAACGCTACCTGAAACGCCCGCAGGAAAACGCCGGGGGTTACGACGACAACTCGCCCGTGACGCACGCGGCCAAACTGAAAGGCAAGTTCCTGCTCATCCATGGCACCGGCGACGACAATGTGCATTTCCAGAATTCAATCACGTTGCAGCAGGAATTGATCAACAACGGCAAGCAGTTCGACACGTTCATCTACCCGAACCAGGCGCATGGCGTACGCGGAAAATCGCGTTTGCATTTGTATAATCTGATGACAAATTTCATCGTGGAGAATTTGTGATACAAAAAAGTGGTCGCTAAAACAGTATGTTTTGAAAACGCCAAACCCGCCGGAATCTTACCAATGCCTTCGCTTTAAGCGAAGGCATTGTTTTGGAGCCGAACGCGCCTGACAGAAACCTTTTGAACCGTTGACAACAAACGGATTGCCGCCTCGTTTTTCCGCGTAGTGACGCGCTTTTTTGAGGGCAGGTTTGGGCTTTTTCAACGATACTATTTTCTGGCCGTTCTCACTATCCAGCCACATAATCCAGCCACACAACCCGCATGAATTTCCAACAATTTCTGGATCAACGCCTGTTGGGCAACCGCGTGGAAAACGTGCTTTGGTGCGCCGGGCTGCTGCTTTCGTGGCTGGTGCTGCGCCGCGTGTTGTCCATGCTGCTGAGCCGAATCCTGTACCGGCTGGTCAGGAAACAATCCGAAAACCTGTCCGTCCGCGATTTCATCGAATTATTGCGTCCGCCCGTTGAGTGGTTCATGACGCTGCTGGTTCTGTACACCGCATTTTCGTTCCTGCGTTTTCCTGGTGGGTGGAATCTGGCTTCCGGCTCGCAATTCGGCTTGCGTTTCTTGCTTGTAAAAGGATACCAGATTGCCATGATCATTATCCTGACGTGGCTGGCCATGCGGTTCGTGGATTTTTTCACGCTCACCTCGCTGCGCCGTGCCGAACGCACCGGCTCGCCGATCAAGACGCAACTGGCTCCGTTTGTGAAGGAAGTGGCCAAGGTGATGCTGTTTATCGTGGGCATTTTTGTGATTTTGGGAGCGGCTTTCAGCTTGGATGTGGGCGGTATCCTGACCGGCTTGGGCATCGGCGGCTTGGCGGTGGCCTTGGCGGCCAAGGAAAGCTTGGAAAACCTGTTCGCCTCGTTCACAATTTTTCTGGACCGCCCGTTTGTGGTGGGCGACACCGTGGAAGTGGGCGACATCCAGGGTACGGTTGAGAAAGTGGGTTTTCGCAGCACCCGCATCCGCACGCTGGACCGGAGTTTCCTGACGCTGCCCAACAAGATGCTCACCGACCAACCGCTCGACAACCTGACTCAGCGACGCTACCGCCGCGCCAAGTATTTCATCGGGTTGCCCTACAGCACGCCGCCCGAAACCATCAAGGCTATTTGCGCGGACATCAACGGGGAATTGCTCGCACACCCGCTTACCAACAGCGAACTGGGCCAAGTGCGCTTCATGGACATTGGCGAGAGTTCGTTGCACATCATGATTTTGTATTACGTGGAAGCCCCCATTTGGGAAGATTTTAACGTGGTGAAAGAGGAAATCAACTATAAAATCTTGGAAACCGTAACGCGCCACGGCGTGATGTTTGCCTATCCCACCCGCACGATTTTCGTGGAGGCGCACGAAAGCGAGAAGGAAAACGTATTCAGGGTTCTGGAAAAATAACCCGCCGCCAATGCCCGGCCACCCATGGAAAAGCCATTCCGGCTTGCAATGAAACAGCCAAGGGAAAACACGGCCCAAGGTTTCGGATTCGAAACGGTCGAGTTTAAAACCACTAAGCAGATGTCTCCCAAAATAGTATCTCCCCGGAAGCAGAAACCCTGATTTGCCTTTTTCATGCCGGAAACGTTTTCTGATGGTACTGAATATTGCATTTGACGGATAATTTTGCGGGGCAGTGTTGGAAACAACCGAAACAAACATTACTTTTGCTGCATCCAATCCACTTGTTTCCGCTTCCCTTAAGTATCCCCTCCTCAGGTACTGTTCCTGACGAACGGATTGCTGCCTTTTGACACATACCATGCCAATATCAATGTTTGCGGTTGCCGCGCCGCATTTTTTAAGCCCTGTTAGTTTTCCCTTTTCATCCGTTGTATTCCGAGCAGACAACCTGAGTGTCTGACAATCACCCTTTTACACATTCCCGCCCTTGTCGGGTCTTTCCGTAATTTATCCCTTTCTATGTACACCATTGATGATCTGAACCTTCGGCTCCTGTCCGAATTGCGCGACATTGCCGAACAATTGAGCGTAGCGAATTTCAAGAAACTGGCCAAACAAGATTTAGTTTACAAGATACTCGACCGGCAGGCAGTAATGCCCGAAATTGAGTTCAAACCCAGCTTGGCAGCCGATGCGCCCACCGATGTGCCTCCGGTTTTGCAAGCGGGCGAAACCGCCGCCGACCGCAAACGCATCCGTGCGAAACGCGAAAACGTGAGAACTATTGACCGCCAGCCCACCGGCCAGCCCGAAATGTCCGAAGAAACGACCCAAGAACCACCCATGCAAGAGCCACTAACCGGCAACGGCGCAATATCCAACGGTGCAGTGTCCAATGGTGCGGATGAGGAGATTTTTGACATTACCGCCGCCATTGCCAAACGCGAGCCGCGAGAACCCAAGGAGCCGCGCGAACAAAAACCCGAACATAAGCAGGAGCAACCCGGCGAGCAACAGCCCGCCGACCGGCAACCGAAAGACCGGCAACCCAAGGAACCGCGCGAAAGCCGCCAGCCCGACCAGCGGCAACCCGACCAGCGAAACAAGAAAGGAAGCCTGTACAATGTCCGCGAATTCGACGGGTTCATTGAAAACGAGGGCGTATTGGAAATCATGCAGGACGGCTACGGCTTCCTGCGTTCGGCTGATTACAATTACCTGGCCAGTCCCGACGACATTTACGTGTCGCCATCGCAGATAAAGTTGTTCGGCCTGAAAACCGGCGACACCATCCGGGGAGCCATCCGTCCGCCCAAAGACGGCGAGAAATACTTTGCCTTGCTGCGCGTGTCAACCGTGAACGGCAAGACCAACGAGGAAATCCGCGACCGGATTCCTTTCGAGTACCTGACCCCGCTTTTCCCGCAGGAACGCCTGAACCTGAGCACGGCCCCCAACGAATATTCCACCCGCATACTTGATTTGTTCGCCCCCATCGGCAAAGGCCAGCGCGGCATGATTGTGGCGCAGCCCAAAACCGGCAAAACCGTGCTGCTCAAGCAGATAGCCAACGCTATTGCGCAAAACCACCCGGAAGTGTACCTGATTGTGCTGCTCATTGACGAACGCCCCGAAGAAGTGACCGACATGGCGCGCAGCGTGAAAGGCGAAGTGATTTCATCCACATTCGACGAACAGGCCGAACGCCACGTGAAAGTATCGGCGATTGTACTTGAAAAAGCCAAACGCATGGTGGAGTGCGGCCACGACGTGGTGATTCTGCTTGATTCGATTACGCGGTTGGCGCGGGCCTACAATACGGTGGTGCCATCGTCGGGCAAGATTCTGTCGGGCGGTGTGGATGCCAATGCGCTGCACAAGCCCAAGCGTTTTTTCGGCGCGGCGCGCAATGTCGAAAATGGCGGCTCGCTGACCATCATTGCCACGGCCCTCATTGACACCGGCTCGAAGATGGACGAGGTGATTTTTGAGGAATTCAAGGGAACTGGTAACATGGAACTGCAACTGGACCGCAAACTGTCCAACAAACGCATCTATCCGGCCATTGACGTGCCTGCCTCGGGCACGCGCCGCGAAGAACTGCTGCTTTCGGAAGAAGCCTTGGGCCGCGTGTGGATACTGCGCAAACACATGGCCGACATGAACTCGTCGGAAGCGATGGATTTCCTGCTCGACCGTATGCGCGGAACCCGCAACAACGAGGAATTCCTGACTTCGATGAACCGGTAAACCGAACCTGTTTTTTTGCAAAGCGCAAACCCCCGGCTTCCACGCCGGGGGTTTGCGCTTTTCGGGGGATACTATTTTTCTTGTCATTCCGACGAAGGAGGAATCTGATGCCAGTCGCGTAGGCAAGTCCGCGTTTCCGCGCAAGTCACCGCCGGATTTCTCCTTCGCCAGAATGACAAGGGTGGGTTTGGGTCTTTCGGAAGATACTATTTTGCGCCAAGGTTCAAGCGAGGACGCTTGAACGAATTTTAAGTTTCAACTGCTTTTTTGTGGCGCGTGACGAGTCATTCCGCATTCCCGGTTCCGCATTCATTTCGTGTCCCGCGCCTTCCAAAGGTATTTGCAGGCCAGCGTGCGGTTGGGCTGCCAGCGTTCGGCAATGGCGTGCAGGCGTTGGTGCAGGTCTTTGCCGGTTTCCGCCAAGCCGTAAAGCCCGACCATGGACTGGCGGATGCCCAAATCGTCAATTGGGAACACATCGGGGCGGTTCATCGGAAACATGAGCAGCATCTGCACCGTCCAGCGGCCCACGCCTTTGATTTGCGTCAGGTGCGCAATCACTTGTTCATCGGTGTGGTCGGCAAAAGTGGCCGCGACAATGGGAGTTGCGCCGTGGAAGCCGGCGATGTTGCGGATGTATCCCGCTTTCTGGCCCGACAAGCCCACCGAGCGGAGTTTTTCGGTTTCCAAGGCCAATACCTGTGCGGCGTGCGGGTAGCCGTCAGGGAACAGAGCCAGGAAGCGGGCGAAAATAACATCGGCCACGCGGGTGGAAAGCTGCTGCGACACAATGGCCTGGATCAAAGCCAGATACAAATCCTCACGGATGGAAATTGCCGGGGCGGGCAGGGTTGCCACTAATTGCGTCATTACCGGGTCGTTGTCGTGCCAAGCCATGTGTTTGGTTGTCATGCAAGGAAAATAGTATGTTTCAAAAAGCCCAAACCCATCCGCAAACTTTTGTTTGCGGATGGGCCGTCGGACTTGGAATATCCGACGGCCATTTCCCGAAATAGTATCTTTCGGAAAGGCCAAACCCGTCTTTGCAAGGACGAATCTTAGGGCAATGACACGATTTTTCCGCAACGGTTCGCCTGTAATCAAAGTGTTTTTTTGCACGCCTGCATTTCCTACACGGCGGAATCCGGAAAATTTCCCGGCGAAAACCCTACTTTTGTCGCCTTGCCATGGATTGTACCGCCTTGTCCAGATTGCAAACGGGCACGGATACGGGATAAATCGCCGGGCAAAATAGTATCCCCGCTAAAGACGGGGCTTTCAGCTTTCAAAAACGCCAAACCTGCAAAAGGCCAAATCCGGCTCTTTTTTCACGGGCAAACGCAAAACGACAGGACGCATGGAAATAACGGATATTGACCGCATCAAGCTGCACCAGTTCAAGATAAAGCAGGTGCTGGCCGAGGTGGGAAAGGTCGTGGTGGGGCGCGATTACTTGGTAAACCGGCTGCTGATCGGCCTTTTCACGGGCGGACACATTCTGCTGGAAGGCGTGCCGGGACTGGCCAAGACGCTGATTGTCAATACACTGTCAAAAGTGCTGCGGTTGGATTTCCGGCGGCTCCAGTTCACGCCCGACCTATTGCCCGCCGACTTGATCGGCACAATGATCTTCAACCAGAAGACCGGCGACTTTGAAGTGAAAAAAGGGCCGGTTTTCGCCAACCTGATCCTGGCCGACGAGATAAACCGCTCACCCGCCAAAGTGCAGTCGGCATTGCTTGAGGCCATGCAGGAGCGGCAGGTGACCATCGGCGACACCACGTTTCCGCTCGACCGGCCGTTTCTGGTGATGGCAACCCAAAACCCCGTGGAGCAGGAGGGCACCTACCCGCTGCCCGAAGCCCAAGTGGACAGGTTCATGATGAAAGTGTATATCAGCTACCTGGACAAGAGCCACGAACTCGAAATCATGCGGCGCATGACCAACGTGAACTTTGCCGGGCAGGTGAACCAGATACTTGGCAAGGAAGATGTGTTCAACATCCGTGACGAGATCAACCGCGTGGGCATTTCCGAATCGCTGGAAAAATACATCATCGAACTCGTGTTTGCCACCCGCCAGCCCGCTGACTACGGTCTGAAAGACGAGGCGCACTACATCCAGTTTGGCGCGTCGCCCAGAGCCAGTATCAACCTGAACCGCGCCGCCAAAGCCATGGCCTACCTCAACGAACGCGATTACGTGCTGCCCGAAGACATCAAGGAAGTGGCGCACGACGTGCTGAACCACCGGCTGCTGCTCAACTACGAGGCCGACGTGGACGGCGTGACGGCCACCCAAATCGTGGAAAGCATCCTGCGTAAGGTGGCCATCGGCCGGTAGGGTATGCGTTGAATCGTATGCAATCCTTTTCCTCCTCGTTTTGTTACCTTTGTATTCGCGACGAATGTATTTGCAACGAACCAAAGCCGCCATCCATGCTGACACAATCCGTAAAACTGAAAGTCAAGAAGTCTGAAATGGGGGTTCTTGAAAATTTTCTCAAGGAAACCGGAGTGGCCGTTATTGTGCCGTCCGAAAAAAACGTTGTCGTAAAGGGCAAGGCGAAAAAAGGCGAACATCCCGGAGATTTTTTGGAAAAGGGCGGGCCGGTCAAAATGAAATTCGATACATTCCAAGAACTGCGCGAATCGGCATGGCGGCGGGAAAAAAAATAATCGTCTGCGATTCAAATGTTTTCTTTGATTACTTCCGGGGCAAACCTGAAGTTGTCGGCCAGTTGGCCGACATCGGGTACGCCAACCGGCCACCGGCCACCGGCTGCTGCTCAACTGCGAGGCCGACGTGGACGGCGTGACGGCCACCCAAATCGTGGAAAGCATCCTGCACAAAGTGGTCATCGGCCGGTGGCGGCGGCGGCATACAACCCTGCTTGTGCCTTGCGCACCTGCCCCCATACGCAACCATCTGAACCTCAAGCAGTGTCAGCCCCGGAATCCTCTTTCGGCCTGAAAACCTACATGCCCGCCCCCAACGCCACCCGGCACGGATTGCCGTTTTTATGGCCAAAAATTAACATTGGCTTAACATGGGGCAGCCAACAGATGTTCCTAATTTAACATTCCGGTAATCATGGGCTAATTCTATCCCTTTACCTTTGTGGAAAAATTACTCCATGGTACATCGGAAAAGCCTACTCCTCACTATTTCAGCATTTTTTTGCGCCGCCTCGGTGCTTTTTGCGCAGACTGGCAGCATCAAGGGCAATGTCAAGGATTTGAAAACGGGTGAAGCCCTGATCGGAGCCACGGTTTCCATCCAAGGCACTACCACCGGCGCGATTACGGACGTGGAAGGCAACTTCACAATCAACAAGGCACCTGCTGGCGACCAGACGATAGTGATAAGTTACGTTTCCTATAAACCCAAGAGCATTCCAGTGACTGTGGAGGCGAACAAAACGACGGTGGTAAACACGTCTGTGGAAGAAGATTCCGGAACGCAACTGCAAGAAGTAGTGGTGAAGGCCCAGCGGGCAACCAATACCGAAGTGGCAATCATTACGGAAATAAAAAACATTGAGCAAGTGGCGGTGGGTATTTCGGCACAGCAAATTTCCCGTACTCAAGACCGGGATGCAGCACAAGTAATGCGGCGTATTCCGGGTGTTTCCATCAATGATGACCGTTTTGTGCTCATACGTGGCTTGCAGGAGCGTTATAATACAGTGATGATTAATGACGTAACCACACCAAGTACGGAAGTGGATGTACGTTCCTTCTCGTTTGACATGATCCCCAGCTCGTACATTGACCGGATGGTGGTTTATAAATCGGGTGCTGGTGAGTTACCCGGCGATTTTGCGGGTGGTGTCATTAAGATTTATACGAAGACCATCCCAGACGAAAACAGTTTCACTGCTGGCTTTTCGTTGGGTTACCGCGCGGGTACAACCTTTCAAGAGGTTACAGACTACCGGGGAACCGGCGGGGATTGGCTGGCATTTGGCAACAGGGAGCGGAGATTACCCGGAAACTTCCCCTCTAACAGCACAATTTCATCAGGCTCTAACTCACCAAGTGTGGTTAACGCATTCAAGGCATTGCCCGATTATTTTGATGTTTTTTCTAAAAATGCGATGCCTGACATACGGGCAAATCTTGGTTTCAGTCGGCGTTTTGACGTTGGAAGTCTGCAAATCACCAATATTTCGGCAGCCAATTACTCACTCACGCACGATGGACGGCAAAATGAGTTTGTAAAGCAGCAACGCATACGCTCTGACGAAACGGATATTTTCAACGATCAGTTTTACGGCGAAAACGCCCGTTTAGGCTTAATGAGCAACTGGGGTTTTATCATCAATCCCTCCAATAAAATCGAATTTCGGAACTTGTTCAATCAAATTGGAATAAAAGAATATACTTACCGTACGGGGATTGATGGTGACAACGGGGTTGATTTATCTAATTATGCCTTCCGTTACGAAAATCGCAGTATTTATTCCGGTCAGTTGAACGGAACTCACGAACTGTCAGACCGCAGCACATTGAAATGGACAGGCGGCTACGCTTATACACTTCGTAATGAGCCGGATTTTAGAAGGTTTGAATCAAACCGCCAACAGGGACAGACGGAAACACCTTTCCGAATGGTTGTGAATAATTTCCCGACGGTGAATTTGGCGGCACGTTTTTTTTCCAGACTGACAGAATCGGCGATTACCGGACGCGGTGATTTTGAGCACAAGAAACTGCTTTTTAACCGTGACAATGACAGTACGGATGAAGGCCTCAGCAAACTGAGGGCTGGATTTTACACCGAATACAAGTCTCGGGGTTTCGCTGCCAGAACCTTCGGCTACGCTGCACCTATTTCCCGTCCGTCTGGCGGGTATGTTGATAGGGTGACTTTGCTGCCCCCGGAACAATTCTTCAACACCGCCAACCTTAATGAGTCCTTATATTACGCTGAGTCAACGCGTGAAGAAGATGCCTATGATGTGAATAATTTCCTGACAGCCGGTTACTTGAGTGGTTATTTCCCGTTTTCGGAGAAAATCAACCTTTCTCTGGGACTCCGCATGGAGTCGAACTACATCAGATTGCAAGCCCTTTTAAGAGGAGCCAGTGTTCGGGAACCAAACCTGATACCAACTGATAACCGCCTGATCACCAGATTTCTTCCTTCGGCAAATTTTGTCTACAAGTTTTCTGACAAGACATTGGTTAGAATGGCTTACAGCAATACACTGAACCGCCCGGAATTCAGGGAATTGGCACCTTTTTCTTATTATGATTTCAATCTGGATCAATCCATTCAAGGTAATCCTAACTTGAAGACGGCCAATATCCACAATGCGGACATCCGTTTTGAATTTTACCCGACGGAAGGTGAAGTCGTTTCAATTGCCGGATTTTACAAGTACTTGGTAAACCCGATTGAAAGGATAGGCAGGGCGGCTGGCAGTGGAATTACTTTCAGTTTTGATAATGCATTGAACGCCACTGTTGCCGGCGTAGAGTTGGAATTGCGCAAATCAATTGCCGCCAAATCGGCTTCCAATCTTTTGAATAAGTTGAGCGTCATTGTCAATGCATCCTTCATCTATTCCACAGTGGACTTGGATCCCTTGAGGGCGGCAGGTCAGGATGTGAACAGACCTTTGCAAGGACAGTCGCCTTATTTGGTTAATGCCGGACTATATTACAACAACCCGGACGCGGGTTGGCAAGCAAACGTGTTGTATAACATTGTGGGGCCGCGCATTTTCTCGGCGGGCACCCGTGGTCAGGATTTCACGATTTTTGAATTGCCCCGCAATGTGGTTGACCTCAATATTATCAAGCGGATAGGCAAACTTGAATTCAAAGTCGGTGTCCAAGACCTGTTCAACCAACGCTTCCGCTGGGTACAAGACAGTAATGCCAATGAGAAATTTGACAGTAGCGACCCGAATTACCAATCGTTTACCAGAGGTGCCAGTGTGATTACGGGTGTATCATACATATTTTAACTTAGAAGAGCTTCACAAAACCCTATTCCCTTAAATTTCATTTCATTATCAAACCAATTCAAACAATTCCAATCATGAAAAAATTAAGTTTGTTTTTTGTGGCGATCAGCGGAATGCTGACGTTATGCTTGTCCTCTTGCGGGGAGGACACAGTAACCCCACCGTCTAACCAATCGGATACTGTCAAAGGCCCGATTACTGCCAATGTTACATGGACTGCTGATAAGAAATATTTTATCAAGGACTTTTTGTACGTTGAGTCAGGAGCTACACTCACAATTCAGGCGGGAACCATCATTAAAGGAGTGAGTAAAGGAACATTGATCATTAAGCCAGGTGGCAAACTCATTGCCAAAGGTACCGCAACCAGCCCGATTGTGTTTACTTCTGCCAAAGCCAAAGGAGCACGTAATCCGGGCGATTGGGGTGGAATAATCATTTTGGGCAAGGCTCCCGTAAACAAAGCGAATCCTGTTGTTGAAGGGGAGAATACTTCGGTATTTGGTGGCACTGATGCTGCCGATAACTCTGGAGAACTCAGTTATGTGCGCATTGAGTTTTCCGGCATTCCCTTCGAGCCTAACCGTGAAATTAACGGTTTGACGATGGGTGGTGTGGGTTCCGGCACCAAGATTGACCATGTTCAAGTGTCTTTTAACGGTGACGATGCTTTTGAGTTTTTTGGCGGCACTGTCAATGCTACGCATTTAGTTAGTTACCGCACGCTGGACGACGATTTTGACTCGGACAACGGTTTCAGTGGTAGAGTGCAGTATGGTTTAATCATCCGTGATCCATCCGTTGCGGATGCTGCTGGCGATTCCAATATGTTTGAGTCTGATAATGACGCAACAGGTAGCGATGCCACACCACAAACCAGTGCCTCTTTTGCCAACGTCAGTGGATTCTTGGCGGATGGTACACGAAGTGATTTCTACCGTTCCGCTGCCCGTATCCGCCGCAATTCGGCCGTTTCGATCTACAACAGCGTATTTGTGGGTAATTTTAAAAACGGTTTGGAACTGGCCACCAAAGCCACTACGGATGTTGGCACTACAACCAGTGCTGATAATTTCATTGCTGGCAAGTCGAATTACGCGGGTATAGTGATAGCTGGTGTTCCCACCGCTACCACCATTACCAGCGGTGTGAACGCTGCCCGTTTTGATGATGCTGCCCGCAGAAACGACCGTAGCAAAACGGTGGCTGACTTGGGTCTGGCTGCGGGTTACAATTCACTAACTGCACGCCCTGCCATGATTCCGTCGGGTGCTTTCTTGAAAAGTGGCGGAGCCACGTTGCCCACTGGCTTTACTGCCACCACTTTCCGGGGTGCTTTTAACGATACCGATTGGACAACCGGTTGGACTAACTTCGATCCTCAGAATACGGATTATTAATGTCTTGTAACATAGATTCGCTTGAAAAGCCGGGGCATTCTGCCCCGGCTTTTTTGTTGGGGTGGGTTTGGGGTTTTCAAAGGATACTATTTTTTTTTCATTCCGGCAGGGGAGGAATCGGGCGGTTACTTGTCCGCAAGCCCGGATTTCGATGCGCGATTGAAGCCCGGTTCCTCCTCGTCGTCGGAGTGACAAGGGGCGCGGGAATGACCGGGGGTTTGGACTTTTTCAACGATACTATTTTACAAACCGGCAGTAGGCTTCCTGCTTAATAACCATGGCCTGAATTTTTAAAAGCCACTTGGCAGATTCCGAACAGCTTTATTATTGTCTTGGCGGGTTTGGGCTTCTGAAAAGATACTATTTTTGGGGTGCGTTACAAAACCCGCATCCGCATGAAAACCTTGAAAATCATTTTGTTGAGTCTGGCTTCCGGGTTTCTGGGAGCGTTCCTGTTCGGTTTTGTCAAGCCCGAAACCCGGAATCCGTTGACTGAAACGGCTGCGCCGTATGCGCGCCAGGTAAATCAGGCTTATGCCGGTGTGCCGCTCAACGCCGATTTTGTGGCGGCTTCGGCGGCCAGCACGCCCAGCGTCGTGTTCATCAAGACCACCTCCACGGTGGCTGCCCAGCAGGATGTGTTCGATTGGTTTTTTGGCGGTGGTGGCACCGCCCGCGAGCAGCAATCCGTCAGTTCGGGTTCGGGTGTGATCTTCACCGCCGATGGCTACGTGGTGACCAACAACCACGTGGTGGAAAATTCCAACGCCATTGAAGTGGTACACAATCGCCGTTCGTACAAGGCCCGCATGATCGGCACCGACCCGAGTACCGACTTGGCCGTGCTGAAAATAGAAGGCAAAAGCCTGCCCGCCGTCAGGTTGGCCCGCAGCCGCGATGTGCAGGTGGGCGAGTGGGTGCTGGCCGTGGGCAATCCGTTCAACCTGACCTCGACGGTGACGGCGGGCATTGTCAGTGCCAAGGGGCGCAACATCGGCATTCTGGGCAGCCAGTTTCCGATCGAATCGTTCATCCAGACCGATGCGGCCATTAATCCGGGCAACAGCGGCGGGGCGTTAGTCAACACGCGCGGCGAACTGATTGGCGTGAATACGGCCATACTCTCGCGTACGGGCACGTACACGGGTTACGGTTTTGCCGTTCCGGTGGACATTGTGAACAAGATTTTCAACGATCTGGTCAAATACGGCGAGGTGCAGAAGGGGTTCATGGGAGCCGAAGTGGCCGACATCAACAGCCAGAATGCCGAGAAATTCGGTCTGGACGATTATAGCGGCGCAGTGGTCACGTACACTGAACCGGCAGCGGCAGCCGAAAAAATGGGTTTGCGCAAAGGCGATGTGATGTTGAAAATCAACGGACAACCCATCAACAGCAAGGCTGAATTCGACGAGCAAGTGAGTTTCTACCGCCCGGGCGATAAGATAACCGTGACTTACCGCCGCGCCGGACAAACAAAAGAAGGCGCACTCACGCTCACCAATCGCGAAGGCACCACGGGCTTGCTCAAACGCGAAACGTACAAATCGGAACGGCTCGGAGCCGAACTGGAAAGCTTGTCGAAAGTGGAACGCGACAAGCTGCGACTGCAAAGCGGCGTGCGGATTGTTCGCATCACGGGGCGCGGGGCACTGAGCCAGTTTGAGGAGGGTTTTGTGCTTACCTCCATCAACCGGCAGCCCGTAATGACCCCCCAAGACGTGGCCGAACTGCTGGAAAACGCCCGTGGCCGCACCGTGATTGAGGGCCTGGATCGCAACGGTGACCGCGCGGTGTACCAGTTGGGTTATTGAGCAGCGTGGCCGGGCTTTCCGGGTGCAACGGCCACGCTCAGGTTTGGCAAGGGTAGTCGGACTTTCCAAGTCCAACGGTCAGGTTGTGTTTGCAACGGTGTTTGTTTGTGGTTCAGAAAGTCGGACTTGGAAAGTCCGGCAAGTAAACCCAGCGGCAATGGCGGGTTTGCGGTTTCCAAAAGATACTATTTTCGGTCACTCATTGTTTTCCTTGCTTTTCCTCTTGGATTCTCGCCGCGCCTTGTTTACCTCCTGCCGGTCTTGCACCCGCTGGCTTATCTCCAAGGTTTTGTTGGGGGTCATGGACGTGATCAGGCCGGTGCGCGCCGAGAGCCACAGCAGCCTCAGGAAAGTGTCGTCAATGGCGCGTTCGTAATAAATTTCGCCCATGCGGGCAGGGCGTTTTTTGCCGTTTGCATTACCCGATTTCACAAGTATGTTGCCCAGTATGGACAGCAATTTGCGTTCCTTTTTCGTTTCGGAGTTCATCACACCTATTTTCAGGTCTTCGTATAATGCCTCCAGATAGCCGCGCGCCACGCCGTTGCTCACATTGGCCGCAAAAACCACCTGCCGCACGTGCCCGCCCTCAAAACGCACGTTCGTGATGGGCAGCACAATCCGGTTAAGTGTCTCCACTTCCATGGCACCCAGTTCGCCTTCGTAGGCAAAGCGCAAATCACGGTCAAGCAGGTTGATGGCCAAATCCAGTTTCAGCAATCCCTGGTTCATCAGCAGGGTGTTGGCCCGCACCAGAAATGGTCTGCGCCGGTTCATGGTAGCCGGGTTGTTGTTCAGGTTTGTGCCGGTGATGTTGGTTTTCTCAAACACGATTTTCCCGGCTTTCACCGCTCCCGAATCGCGTTCGGAATACGAAATGGAAGCCTGGTGAAAGGCCACCGTGTCAATGCGGAGCTGGAATTTTATTTTCCTGAATAGCTCGTGGGGCATCAGTGGCGGGTTTGGGGTGAGGCTGGCGGGTTTGCGGGGCAGCCGTTTGTCGCGGTAAACGCTGACCACCGCCTTGTCGAAGTGAATGCTCCGGGCGGTGAACGCGTTGTTGAGGATATCCGCCGTTTTCCAAGCCGACACCCGGATTACCGGTATGGTAAGCGCGTATTGGTCGTGCCGGTATTTCTTCTGCTGCTTGAATGCCTGGGCCGAGGCCATCGGCGTGATGGTCAGCGAATCAAGGCGGAGCGACCGGAAATCGGAAACCTCCATTTTCCTGATTTCCACGGCATACAGGCTGCCGGGCGTTACGGAACGGAAATTGACCATCCGCATCCGTATGCCCTTGATGTACGCATACGGGTCTTTCGTGCTGAAAAGGCTGGCCGAGTCGAACCGGATTTTGTGAATCATCACGTGTACGCCATCCACCGATTGGGTGGCTTTGCCCTTGCTGCTCAGAGCCACGGAACGCAATCTGCCGCCGTCCAGCATCAGGGTATCCACCGAAAGCTGGCGTGCATACTGGCTCAGGATGTCGGCCAACGGATCTAACGTGGGTTTCCTGACCAGCTTGCCAATGTTTTCCGGCTGGGCAACCTTTTTTTTGCCGGGCGGTGCATCGCTTGGCTCGGTTGCTTGGGGTATCCGTTCGTCGCGCAGAATCTGGAATACCGGCCGGTAAATCGCAATCTTCTTCGCTATCCAGACCCGGTCGAATACGCCGCCCAGTTCCAGGCCCGTGGTGGTGGAGAGGGGCACGGTAATCATGAAACGGTTGGCCTTGCGTGGTTTGGCTACGTTTTTCGGGTTGCCGTTCCACGGATACAGTGCCAGCGATTCCAAGCGCAGCGACTGGCCGTTGGTCAGGGTCACGCGCTTCACTTTCAGGTGGTAGTCGCCATCGGTGGCCCAGAAAGCGTAGTTCCGGAGCGACAATTCGGTGTGGTTCGCGTATGGGAAAACCTGTGGCTTTGTTTGGTGCGCCACCGATTCCATGCGGATGTCGCGCAGGCTCACCTCAATGCTATCGGCCAAGTGGTGGGTTCGGTTCGTGGAGTCGGCGGCCACGTAACTGAATGTTCCGCCCTCCACCGCCACTTCCCTGACTTGCAGCCAGCGTATTTTGTCGCCCAGCAATTGCGGCAATCCGTCGGGGAATGTCATTTTCGATGGGTTTGGTTTCTTCGCCGTGCCCTTCTGCTTGTACACGAGCACCTCCGGTGATTCGATGCGCAAAGTCCCGATGTTAATGACATTGTCCGAAAAATATTCCCACCAGCGTATCCTTTTCACCTGCAGGGATGCGATTTTTATGATCAGTTGTCCCGGAGCCGGTGTGTTTGCCGCGCGGCTGGTTGCGGTGGTGTCCTGCACCAATGTCACGTCACGAAAAGTGAGGCCGAAATTCAGCAGGTTTACCCTGACCTTGCCTATCTTGAGTCCGTATTCGCCGCCGGAAGCTTTGCCTACCTGCTCTTCAAGTACATTCTTGATATCAGGAGCCAAGCTGATGTTCAGGTACAGCCATAGGCCCGCAAACACGGAGACAACGACAATCGCAGTCCATTTGAAAAGTTTCCAAAGACGTGACCGTGGGGGCTTACGCATATTTGGCGGGCCGTGATAGGGTGGTGGATAGGTGAACTGGCAAGATGGTTTCGGATGTTTGCGGTAATGACAATGCAGACCGCATGGATGAACCCGTAAAACAATAAAAAAACCGTACCCGGTTTTGGTGAACCGGCGTTTTTCCGGCTTAGGAACTTCGGGCGGCAGGGGGTTTGGCCTTCCGGAAATATACTATTTTCCAAAGGCATATTCCCACCCGATTTTCTTTTGCCTTGGAACGACACCTTTCTGCGGTTTTTGCGTACAACCCGCTGCGTACACCAACTCCATCCAACTCCATGCAAAAGCTATTTTTTGTTTTCATGTTTTTTGCCGCCATCCCTGTCATCAGCCAGGCGCAGCACGGAAAAAC
>JAYWIH010000022.1:0-5046 GCA_043789005.1 Sphingobacteriales bacterium | reverse complement strand
TGGTTGAAAACCCCACCCCAACCCCTCCCCGCAAGGGAGGGGCTTTTGCTCCCCTCTCAGCAGGAGAGGGGCCGGGGGTGAGGTCAAAATAGTATCTTCCGGAAAGCCAAAACCCCGGCCGTTCTTACAGTTCCTTCCTTAAACGCGCCACCGGAATGTTGAGTTGCTCGCGGTATTTGGCAACCGTGCGGCGGGCAATGTTATAGCCGCGTTCATTGAGCATCTTCTCCAGTTTGTCGTCTGAGAGCGGATTACGTTTTTCCTCGCCGCCGATGAATTCCTTCAAAATTCCTTTGACCTCGCGGCTGCTTACGTCCTCGCCGGTTTCGGTGGCGATGCCTTCGGAGAAAAAATACTTGAGCGGATAAATGCCGAATTCGGTCTGCACGGCCTTGCTGTTGGCCACGCGCGAAACCGTGGAAATGTCCATGTCAATGGTCAGCGCAATGTCTTTGAGAATCATGGGCCGGAGTTTGTTTTCCTCGCCTTCCAGGAAAAACTCGTACTGGAACTGCACAATCGCGTTCATGGTGCGCAGCAGCGTTTGCTGGCGTTGCTTGATGGCATCAATGAACCACTTGGCCGCGTCGAGTTTCTGCTTGACAAACGACACGGTTTCGCGCACCGACTTGTCCTTTTTGTTGCTTTTGTCGTACGCTTGGAGCATTTCGGAATACGAGCGGCTGATGCGCAGTTCGGGGGCGTTGCGCGAGTTGAGCGTCAGGTCCAGCCGCCCTCCGGTGTTGGTGAGGAGGAAATCGGGCATCAGGTACTGGGTGCGCACATCGCCCGAGGCCGAGCCGCCGGGCTTGGGGTTGAGCCGCGTGATGAGCTGGATGGCCGCCTTCATGTCCGCATCCGATACTTCAAGGCGTTTCTGGATTTTCTCGTAGTGCTTCTTGGTGAATTCCTCAAAATAATCGTCGGCGATGCGCGTGGCCAGCGTCACCGACGGGTTTTCGTGATCCTTGCGGTCCAGTTGCAGCAGCAGGCATTCCTGCAGGTCGCGGGCGGCAATGCCCGGCGGGTCAAAGGTCTGGATAATGTGCAATACCTTGTCAACCTCGGCCAGCGTCACTTCCAGGTTCTGCGAAAAAGCCAGGTCGTTCAGGATTGCGGCCAGTTCGCGGCGCATATAGCCGTCCTCGTCAATGCTGCCAATGATTTGACGGCCAATCAGTTGCTGGTTTTCGGAAAGGTTTTCAAAGCCCAATTGCGCCATCAGCGAATCGGTCAGGTTCGAGAGCGTGGCAATGGGCAGGGTGCGGTCTTCCTCGTCGCCGCCCGTATCGCCTTGGGTCTTGTAGCTGGCCTCGTCCTCGCTTTTCACGTAGTCGTCCACGTTCAGGTCATCGGCCATGCCATCGTCAAAACTGTCTTCCGGCTCGTCGGTGTAGTCGTCTTCCGGGGCATCGTATTCGTCAAAAACCTCATCCTTACCTTCTTCCAGCACGGGGTTTATTTCCAGTTCCTCCTCAATGCGGGCATCCAGTTCAGCCGTCGGTATTTGCAGCAGCTTGATGAACTGAATCTGCTGCGGCGACAGTTTCTGGTGGAGCGATTGGGAAAGTCCGAGTTTTTGCATGGTTGTCTTGTGTGGTTGCCGGTTTGTTTTGCCGTTGCAGAAGCACAACGCCAGCCGAAGCACTGCCGCTTGAACCTTGCCGGAACAGTATGTTTTCTAACCGCGAAACCCGGTCTTTTTGCTCAATGGCAGGGCAAATTTAGAATAAAAATGAACAAACGGGAATACGATTTTTGGTTGCCGCCAGAACAATTGTTCCTGACATTTCATTAACTTCGTGTTCACAAACCAAGCGTATGGAGACAATAGCTATTTTATTGTTTGTCGGTTCCTCCGTTTTATTCATCCGTTACCGAATTTGGCGCGGCGATGGCGTGAGCCAGTCTGACCGCGACCGGCTGAGGCTGCAAGAAGGCATTGCACTGCTCAACCGGCGTTTGTACGAAGATGCGTTTGTGTATTTCGATGCCGTGGTGCGCCGCGAGCCGCGCTGCGCCGTGGCTTTGGCCTACCGTGGCCGCTGCCAACTGCTGCGTGACAATCCGTTTCACGCCATTGCCGACTGCAACCGGGCGGCGGGTTTCGACCATGATCTGGATACTATTTACCTCGACAAAGGCGTGGCACTCTATCACTTGGACGAGATAACCGATGCATTCGTGCAGTTCGACAAGGCGGTTTGGTATTTCAACAAAAACGCCCGGCCCAATGCCGAAGCCTACCGCTGGCGCGGCATAACCCGCTTGCAGTTAGGGCAATACGAAAAAGCCGAGAAGGATTTCCTGCGTGCCGTTGACCTCGGCGACGAACACGCCACGTATTTCCTTTCCATGCGCGGCGGCAGCCTGGATGCCGTGGAAATCGGGAATTGAATGGGTTACGGAAGGCGGGGTTTGGCGTTTTTAAAAGACACTATTTTCCGCATCCCCTTACAAAGCCAAAACGGTCGCCTGCTGGAAAGCGGGCGACCGTTTTGGCTTTGTCCAAATCTGACTGAGGCGGATTCTGCCAATCCAAGTATTCCATTGCAAGACCCCATTCCCGGTTTCCCCCGAAGGAGAATTGACAGGCGGAAGCCGCTATTTTTTCACCACCCGCACCGATTGCTGCCCGGTTGCGCTGGCCATGGTGACCAAGTACAGGCCGGCGGGCAGCGAAGGAAGCTCGAATACAACCGTGTTGGGGCCTTTTTGCACGGCGCGTTTTTCGTCCAGCAAAACCTGCCCCTGCGCATTACACACCCGGAAGTTCGCCATTTCAGTATTGAAGGCATCCACTTTCACGTTCAGTTGCCGGTCAAACGGGTTGGGTGCGGCTCCGAACAGCGGAACCCCGGTTTGCCGCACCGAAACCACCTTGCTGTAAGAAAACTTTTCGTCCAAGTCCATTTGCTTGAGCCGGTAATAGGCATTGCCGGCAAGCGGTTGCGGATCGGTGAACCGGTAAGTGTACACCGCCGAACTGTTGCCGGCACCCGCCACCCGACCAATGTCATTAAATGCCTGCCCGTCGGGACTGCGCTGCACCAGAAAATAATCGTTTTCCGTTTCGGTGGCGGTGGCCCAATCCAAATTCACGCCACCCGCGCCGGGCTGGGCACGGAACCAAAGCAGGCTCACGGGCAAGGCCACGAAAATGCTGGCACTGAGCCGGCTGGTGCAATTGGTGGGTTTGGTGATGTCGGTCACTTGCACGTAAAAGTTACTGTTGGCCGTGACCGGTGTGCTCGATAAACTGACCGTTGAGCCGTTTGAAACCGAATTCACCGCCGAACTGGCGTTGGCATTGGTAACATTGTCTTTCAACTGGTACTGGAACCCGTTGGTGGTGTTGGCCACATCCACAGTGGCAGTGCCGCCGCTGGGAACCGTGGGGCTGGAGGTGACGGCATTGTTGGTGGGCGGATTGGCATTGACCGCAATGGGCACCGAGCCGGAAAGCAGGTTGTTGCAGGTGGGCAGCGGAATTTTCAATGCCGACACTTGCACCGTCTGGCTGGCGGTGAACGTGAACGATTGGAAAGTGATGTCGCCGCCCGTGCCCAGCAGCGAAGTGCTCAGGTTGGTGGTGTTTGCGTTGTCGCGCAGTGTGTAAATCACCCCAAGTTCCGAGTTGAGCACCCGCACTTGTGCGCTGGTGCTTTCGCATATCTGGCTGGCAAGTGCGTTGAACGTGCGGTTGGCTGGAGCCGCGCAGGCAACGGTGACACCGGCGGATGGTACACTTTCGTTTTTGCCGGTTTCGGTGGCGGTGGCCGTCAGCACGCCGCCCGCGTACAAGTCGAAATTGGCCGTACTCAGACCCGCAAGCGACCAGTTACCGCCGGAAACGGTAGTGCTGCCGAGCAATACGCCGTCAATGTAAACCCTGATAACCGTTCCGTTCGGTGAGGCGGAAGTGCCGTTTACGGTGGTGCCGCCTTCAATGTAAGACCCCGTAATCGCCGGAATATTGGTGGTGGCCGCAGCTACGTTCTCCGTATTGGAAGCGACACTCACCGATTTGCCGCTGGCCAAGGCTGTGGCCGTGATTACGTTGCCAGCCACCAACGCAGGGGCTATGCCGGTAAGCGTCCAAGTGCCGCCCGCCTGCACGGTGGTGGTGCCGATGTTGGTTACGCCTCTGAATACGGTTATTGTTGTGCCGACCGCTTCGGTGGAAGTGCCCGACACCGACGTGGCTCCAGCCGAAATCGGGCCGCCGACTACCGGCGCGGTGGTTGGTACCGAACTCACCACCCGAGCCGTCGAAACCGCCGACTGGCACTGCCCGCTGGCGATGGCCCGGGCCGTGATGTTCTGCCCCGATGTGAAAGTCAGGCCGCTGGCCGTCCAGGCTCCCGAACCGTTGGCGGTGGTGGTGCCAATCCAAGTGATGCCGGCGTACAGGTCAATCCGGACGTTGTTGGCCGAAGTGCCGGTTATGGACGTGGCGGCGGGCAAAATGGGGTTGGTGGTGATGGATGGGGCGGTGGTGGAGGGCGAGCCAGGAATACACACGAACACCGGGGCCGACTCGCATCTGCCTGTTTCCTGGGCGGTTGCCCAGTAACCGCCGCTCAAGGGTGTACTACAGTTAGGTCCCGAACTACAGTTTGTCAGGTTTCCGTTGCATTTGTAAAGCGAAATATTGCTCGCATCGGTTGTGCCGGTGTTTACCAAGCCGCCAACATTGTAAATCCGGATGGTGGTGCCGGTCGGGGCACCAATCGGGCCGGTTACTTCAATCCCTTTCGGTCCGCTGCATGGGTCAATTGTAGGCGGCGCACTGCACGTTGAACCCACCACCACGGCATTGGAAACCAAGGATATTGATTTGCCGGTGGCCGTGGCGGTGGCTGTAACCGAAACACCGCTGGCAAGTGCGCCGAGTCCGGCAAGTGTCCACGTGCCGCCGGTCACCGTGGCGGTTCCCACGGATGTTCCATTGACGAAGACCGTGATGAGCGTGCCGTTGGGTTCGGCGGAAGTGCCCGACACCGATGTGGCTCCGGCCGCTATCGGGCCGCCAACCGTGGGCAC
>JAYWIH010000021.1:0-19704 GCA_043789005.1 Sphingobacteriales bacterium | reverse complement strand
AAAGGACCTTTGGGCTGCTTGGATTCGGCTCGGTTTGGCATAAGCTGGGGTGTGATAGGGGCTGCCATGGATTGCTACGACTCGGCACTCCAATATAGCCTACAACGAGAACAATTTGACAGACCCATTGCGGGGTTTCAACTCCAACAAAAAAAATTGGCTGAAATGATAACCGAAATCACCAAAATGCAACTCCTCACGTGGCGTTTGGGTGTGTTGAAAAACGAAAAAAGAGCCTCGACGGCTCAAATATCAATGGCAAAACGCAACAACGTAGAAAAAGCGATGTGGATTGCCCGAGAGGCACGCCAAATTCACGGCGGCATGGGCATCACGGGCGAATACCCGATCATGCGCCACATGATGAACTTGGAATCGGTGGTGACGTATGAAGGTACGCACGATATCCATTTGCTGATTTTGGGCGCGGAAATCACGGGAATCCCGGCTTTCAAGTAGGTTTTAGGCTGTCAAATTTTACAACCGTCATTGCGAGGAGGAACGACGAAGCAATCTGTTCACGGGCAAAGCCGACGCAAAATCTTCCCGATCAGGTGTATCAGGCTCCGGAAGGGATTGCTTCGTTCCTCGCAATGACGGATAGATGGGATGGGCGGGTTTCGCGTTTTGGAAAGATACTATTTTGCACAGTCTAAACTTGGTTGCCATGTCCGCCCTGCCCAAAACCCAGTTCACTGCCGAAGATTATTTGGTTCAGGAACGCCGCGCCGAGTACAAGAGTGAGTTTTTTCATGGAGAAGTTTTTGCGATGGCCGGAGCCAGCCGTGCGCATAATGTGCTGGTTTCGAGAATATCAGGAGAATTGTACTCGCATCTGAAACGCAAACCCTGCATGGTTTATCCCAGCGATATGCGGCTGCACATTCCTGAAAACAGCTTGTACACGTACCCCGACCTGATGGTGGTTTGCGGCAAGGAATATTTTTTGGATTCCGAATCGGATACGCTGCTGAATCCGGTGCTGATTGTTGAAGTGCTGTCCAAAAGCACCGAAGCCTACGACCGGGGCGACAAATTCCGGCTGTACCGTGGCATCGGCTCGTTGCAGGAATATTTGCTGGTGGACACCAAGAAAGTCAGTGCCGAAGTGCACCGGAAAAATGCGGAAGGATTCTGGCTGCTGGCAAGCGAATCGCAATCGCTGGCCGAACCGGTGCATTTGCAAACAATTGGCTTCCAATTGAATATGAACGATATCTACGAAGGGATTGAATTCGGGTAGGTTTCGCGTTTTGGAAAGATACTATTTTGCACAGTCCATTTCAGGATTGCAACCTGCCATAAAAAAACAGTCTGAACCAGCGGTTCGGACTGTTTTTTTTACGCGTCAAAACAATCCCCGCGCCTTCAGTTCCAGATATTTGTTGATTGTGTTTACCGTCAGCTTTTGCGGCGCGGTCAGGATGGCGTGGATGCCGTGCTGTTGCAACACCTTGACAATCTGGCGTTTCTCGTGGGCGAATTTCTGGGCCACCGTCTGTAAATACACATCTTCGGTGTTGTTCGCCGGTTTTTCGAGCAATTCCTTCAACTCCGTATTTTCAAAGAAAACCACCACCAGCAAGTGGCTTTTGGCAATGCGCACCAAATAAGGCAACTGCCGTTCCAAGCCCGAAAGCGTTTCGAAATTGGTGTAAAGCAAGATCAGGCTGCGCTGGCTGATTGTGCGCCGGATGCGGGCGTAGAGCAGTTCGTAATCCGATTCCTTGAAGTTGGTGCGCTGGTTGTAAAGCACTTCCAAAATACTCTTCATCTGCAAGTTGCTCCGGCTGGCGGGCAATACCGTCCCGATCTTGTGGTTGAAGGTAATGATTCCCGCCTTGTCTTCCTTCAGTATCGCAATATTGGAAATCACCAGGCTGGCATTGATGGCGTAGTCCACGAGGCTCATGCCTTCAAATGGCGTTTTCATCACCCGTCCCTTGTCAATCACCGAATACACGTTCTGCGATTTTTCGTCTTGGTAGTGGTTCACCATCAGGTTGTTGCGCCGCGCCGTGGCCTGCCAGTTAATGGTGCGGATATCGTCGCCCTGCACGTATTCCTTGATCTGCTCGAACTCGCGGTTTTGCCCGATCTTGCGGATTTTCTTGATGCCCATTTCCGTCAGCCGGTCTGAAATGGCCAGCAGTTCGTACTGCCGCATCTGCAAGTAAGACGGGTACACCGGAACCGCCTGCCCCTGGTTAAAAACATACCGCCGCCGCACCAGCCCGAAAATGCCCGAAACATAAATGTTCAGCGCACCAAAACTGTACTCGCCACGCTTGACGGGCCGCAGCGTATAGCGGATTTGCTTGCTCTCGCGGACGGACATATTCACGCGCAAATCCATGTTACGCACTTGGAATTGCAGCGGCACTTCGTCAATGATCCGCAGCCGGAGCGGAAACGGATACTCGTTTTGCAGCGCGATGCCAATCGGGTTGTCGTCGCCGTTGGAGAGTTTTTCGGGTGCGTCGCGTTGGGCTTTCAATCCGTTTTTCTGGCGGAAAAGCAAAACAGTGTCGGCCAGAAGGCAGAAACCCAATGCCAGCAAACCCGCCCGCCCCACGGCAAACAACACCGGATAGGCAAAACCCAGGCAGCAAAGGGCGATGATGATGCCCAGCGCGGTAAAAAATCGGTTGTTGAGGTAAAGGGATTTCAGCATGGAAAATGACAGGGCTGCATCGAAAGCAAAATCCTTGTAAAACGCATGGAAAGATAAAAGCGTGAAAGAAGTGAAAGTCAAATCCGCCGTCCCATCGGGACGCAATCTCTATAGCCCCGGCGGGATGATATCTTTATAGCCCCAGCGGGGCGTAATCTTTATAGCCGATAGCGTGACCAATTTGGATAGCTCCGTAGGAGCGGCATCTCAATCCAGCCAGTTGAAGAGATATTTGTCCTCATAATCCACACCGAATTTTTCAAGAAAATCCAAGTACTCTTCCCTGAAAGTTTTCTTTTTATGGTGTTCCGGTTGGTTGAGGATGTATTGAATCACATTGCTTAGCTGTGATTTGGAATACGAAAATGCTCCGAATCCTTCCTGCCAATTGAATCTGGATTGTAAAAACTTTCTTTCATTGATGAAGCCCGATGAACTGGCTTTGATATCCCTGACCAAATCGGATATAGAAATATCGGGCTTGAAATTCACCAGAATATGCGTGTGGTCGGGCATACAGTAAATCGCCAGTAGTTTTTGTTTTTTATTGTTGATGATGCCGGTGATGTACTTTTCCAACTCATCCCTGAAATTTTCCCTGATCACACTTTCCCTGCCTTTGACCGCGAAAACGATCTGTACGTATAGTTGTGAATAGGTATTTGCCATGTTTCAAAGTTTTGTGCGGCTTCGGTTGTAAGGTGCTTGTCCGCACACTGTTTTGCAGGGAGACAAATGGTTGAAAATAGTATCTTTTGAAAAGCCGAAACCTGCTTCTTACTTGTGTTGACTTTGTTTTGAATGACGCTGTTTCAAAAAGATGCCGCCCCTCCGGGGCTGGGGCTTTTTTCGTTTCGTTGGCTATAAATATTTCGTCCCGCTGGGACTGTTATGTGCAACAGCTACCTCGGCACTTCAATGCCGTCCAGTATTTGCTTGATTACGTCTTCGGCAGTGAGGCCCTCCATTTCACGTTCGGGTGTGAGCATTACGCGGTGGCGCAGCACGGGCGTGGCCACCATCTTGATGTCTTCGGGCGTGACGAAATCGCGGCCGCGCATGGCGGCAATGGCTTTTGAGGTATTCATGATGGCCAGCGAAGCCCTCGGCGATGCACCCAGATACAGCGACAAATTGTTGCGCGTGTTGTTCACAATCTGGGCAATGTATTTGAGCAAAGCCTCGTCCACGTGTACTTCGCGCACTTTCTGGCGGTAATGCGTTATCTGCTCGGCGGTCAGCACGGCATTCACATCGGCCAGCGTCACGTTTGCTTTGCGTTGGTGCGCTTGGGTCAGGATTTTGGTTTCGTCTTCCAGGTTGGGGTATTTCACTTCAATCTTGAACAGGAACCGGTCCAGTTGGGCTTCGGGCAGGCGGTAGGTGCCTTCCTGTTCAATCGGGTTTTGCGTGGCAAGCACCAGAAACGGCGCGTCCATGATATACGTGTGGCCGTCCACGGTAATCTGGCGTTCTTCCATCACCTCAAACAGGGCGGCTTGCGTTTTGGCGGGCGAACGGTTGATTTCGTCAATGAGCACGATGTTGGAGAAAATCGGGCCTTGCCTGAATTGGAACTCGGACGTTTTGAGGTTGTAAATCTGCGTGCCCAGCACATCCGACGGCATGAGGTCGGGCGTGAACTGGATGCGCGAAAAGGCAACGGATATGGTCTTGGACAACAGCTTGGCCGTCAGCGTTTTGGCAACGCCCGGCACGCCTTCAATCAGCGCGTGGCCGTCGGCAAGGATGGCGGCCAGCAGCAAATCCACCATTTCCTCCTGGCCCACAATCACCTTGCGGATTTCATCTTTCACCCGCCCGACGGCTTCCTGCAATTGGGTCAAATCAATGCGTGTTTCAAATTCGTTCATGTTTTCGGTTTTTATGTTACTGGCGGGTTTCGCGTTTTGGAAAGATACTATTTTTGACTTCCGGTTTCAATCACTGTAAACCAGCGGTTCAGACTGTTTTCCGCTCAAATTGCCCGATGCGCCGGTTCAAGTCCAACAATTGCTCTTCGGTAATTACGCCTTGCTTTTGGATATAGGCGATAAACCGGAACGTGGATTCTACTTCGGCGCGTTCAAAGCCGCTTTTACGGGACAACGCCGCGTAAAAATCATTGTCCATTTTATTGGTATTCAGATAAAAGCGGTTGCGGATTATTTCCAAGAAATACGTGATTTTCTTTTCGGCGATGTTCTTGTGGTCGCGGTGCTGGTAGTATAATCTTCCCACGGTTTCAGTGAATTCCAGCGAAGCATTTGCCAGCGGCGGAATGACGGGCACAATGCGCTGCCGACGTTTGGCCTCGAAAAACACGAACAGCACCAATCCGGCCAGCGTTAGGTACAGTGCCCAGCGCAATGCGGCTTCGGAAAGCAGGAACCGGAAAATGGAATCGTTTTCACGTGCCTGGTCGTTCTTGCGCATCGGATAGGCCCGGCTTTCGTCCCAATTTTCGCCGGTACGGTTTTCGGCGAGTTGCAGGGAATCGGTTTCCGACAGGTCATCGCTGTAATCGTTGGCGCGGCTGCCGGCATAGGTGGCATCGGTGTAATATTCCTCCCAAAAAATTTCGCGCACCGGCATATACGAGAGTGCTTTGGCAATGTAACGCGCATTTTCGGTATCCACCATATTGTAGTTGGAAAACACTTGCGGCATGGTGTGGATGAAAAAACGCCCCTTTCCCCAGCGAATCGCCACAAAATTGGTTGCGCTGTCGGCTTTGCCTTTCAGATTGCCGGTCACGACAATGCCCAGCCGAACGGGCCGCAAGGTTGTGGCTGAGTCGGGCAGCAGGCCGTGCAGGTAATCAATGTGCTTGTAGGCGTAGAGTTTGGTTTTGCGGGGCATTGGCGGCGCAAAACCGATTTTGACCGAAGGAGAAGCGTTGAAAACAGATTCCGATTCGATTTGCAGCGTATCGCGCAGGGCGGACGACAGTTGGGCGGTGGCGATGAACGCGTTGCTGCCCTCCGAGACGAGTTTCAGCAATACATCCAAATCCAGGTTGTCAAGGAAAAAATCGTTGTTCACGAACAGGTAGTTGCCCGGCCGAACCTGGTCTTTGCGTTTGTAGAGCGAGATTTTTGGCGTATTGATCTGTTGATTCGGGAAAATGTCCGGCAGCCGGTCCACCAGCAGTTTGCAACCGTACGGGCGGGCATCGCGCGAGTAATAGTTTTCCGTCCAGTCCGTCTGCTTTGGCGCACCCCACTGCACCAAGACCACCAGCACAATGGCGGCCAGCAGAATCAGTACGGGGGTCAGGTATTGCTTCATTCGTGTGTGTTTGTCTGTCCGGGATTCCGGTTTTTTGCGCGAACCTTGAATTTAAAAAGTGTTGATACGCCTTTCAAAATCCTTGAACTGCCTTTCGGTTTCTTGGAACGAGGCTTGGTTCAGTTGGAAATCGCCGTACCAAACGTTTTCAAACAGGTATGTGACCTGCTTGAAATCCGTGTCCAGTTCGTTTTTTTTCAATTCGCGCACGTATTCGTAATTGGTTTTGTAAGGCCGCCAGTCAATCCATTCGCGGTCGCTGAGTTGCTTGAGGCTTTTAAGGTAAAACAGCCGCACGGCGCGTTTGTATTGCTGCTTGGCAATGGCTTCGGCAATCATGTCGTCAAAGCTGATGGCGTGTATATTGGCTTCCTCTTCGTCGAGCGACAGGTTGCCGGATTGGGGTTTGCGGGCGAACAAACTGCGCGGATCGGCCCCGACAAACTTGAGGATGGCATAGACAATCAATATGCCCGCCACAATCCAGGCAAATGTTTCCCAGAAACTGCCGGAACCCTTGCGGAACAGGGTGCTGCCCAGCAGCTCGCGGAGCCAGCTTTTGAGCCGCTGCCACCAAGACATGGTTTCGGGCGGCGACAAACGGTCGTATTGGTAATCGCTGTCGGCGCGGTACTCGGCCAGTTTTTGGGCGTCAAAAATGCGCTGGCGTTGGTTCAGCCCCGGATCTGATTTGGCCGACCGCCACTGCTGCCGCAAAACCGTTTCCAGCAGTTCGCGGTGTGCGCCGCCAAGGGTGCTGTCGGCCACCACCGATGCGTCAATGGCCACCGGTTCCGGTGTTTGCGCATTCAGGCCCAAGGAAAATAGTATCCCCGCAAAAGCCAAAACCCGCCGCACCGTACAGGCAAAAAGCCGGTTGCGAACAGGGTGGGTTTGGGGGTTTTGAAAGATACTGTTTTGGATATGGGTTTTCAACGGAATTCCGTAAGAGTCAATGGGTGGTTTCATTTTTTCAACTCCTGCACCGCTTGCATGAGCAGATTGAATTTAAGGTCAAGGTCGGATTTTATTTCGTCCAGCTTGGATTCAAATCCATCCATCTTGCCAGTGAATTCAACTTTCATAAAGGCAAGTTCTGCCCTGACCTCTTCCACCTTAACGTCAAGGGTGTCCACCTTAACGTCAAGGTTATCTATTCTGTCCAAGACCACACCGATCACCTCGGTATTGCCAGCCACCACGTGCATGGTTCGCAGTTGGGCGGTTCGGATGGCCGCCACATCACCGACTACGATGTCAAGTTTGCGGAGCGATTCGGCGGTCAGTTCTTCCAATTGTGAGATTCTTTCCTTTTCGGTCATTGTGTTTTCTGTGATAAGTTGACGTAATGAAAATGCGTGCCGCATATCCGCAAAAATAGCCTGAACATCCGGCATTCTAATATTTTTCCTCCTCACCGTAAAAATCGGCCGCACCGGCGGGAGTGGCCTGCACGGTTCCCAGCGACTGTATCTTGTCCAGCAACCCGGTTGATTCCTTGCGTTCGAGCAGGTTGTAGTATTGGAAGGCCTGGATTACAAAATGGATGATGTACGACAGGCTGTAGCCCAAGGCCAGCCCGATGCTCATGCCAACACCCGCAAACGTCATCAGCGAGGTGTTGGGCGTGCCGCCGCCCGGCTGCATGGTGCTGAACAGACCGCCGATGACGAGGATGAAATAAAAAGGCATATACAGCACGCTTGCCACAATGCCCTGCACCATGCCGCCCACAAAAATGATGGCGAAACTCTGCCACCACTGGTGTTTGACCAGGTAGAACGAACGCGAAATGCTGACCGCAAAACCGGTGCGTTCAAAATAGCTCTGCGTTGGGAACAGGCCGTACACGGGCACTGCCAGGTACATGGTCAGTGCCAGGAAGCCGAAAAAGCCGATGATGCCCAGAAAAACCTTGAGCCCCGTACTTTGTATTCCCGAATTGAAAACCAGGTAGGCAAGTCCGCCCACCGCTGCCATGTACACAAACACCAGCAGCGTAAGCAGCAACAAACGCCCCGCCAGCCAGAAAAAATCCTTCTTCACATCCTGCCAAAGCTCGTTCAATTGGATTTTCGGCTTGTTGTCCGGGCTTGCCATGTACAGCCGTATGTAGCTGTTCACCACGCCCACCACCATTACCGCCCCGGCCAGCAGCGACATGATGTTTACAAAATAGGAAATGCCGAATTCGGCGATGAAACTGCTGCTGCCCTGCGAAGTGGTGCCCATGGTACTGGTGCGCACCACCATGAGCGTCATGACCGCGCCGCCCACCAGCATGAACGGCCCGCCGATGAAAAGCACCCCCAGGGTGAGCGGCTTGAAGTTTTCGCGGATGAAACCGAAGCTGACACCCAGCACATCGCCGAAATCACGGATTTTGCGGAATTCTGTTTTGACGGATTGTGTGTGCATGACTGGGAATGGAACGTGTGTAAAATAGTATGTTTTGAAAAGCCCAAACCCTTTTTGTCATTCATCTTTCGTCGAAATGACAAAAAATAGTATTTCCTGAAAAGCCCAAACCCGGCCTGAGCGGGAACCGGCTCAAACGGTTTTGCCCGGACTGTGAACTGACGCGGCATTTTTGCGGTGCAGCCGCATGGGGTAAATGATGAAATAAAAGACGATGAAAAAAGCCGATGTAAGAATAATGGCCAGTTTGGCGAAAACGGGCATTTCGGTGTGGCGCGTCACAAAACCCTCCAGAAAACCGGCGGTGACGAACACCGGAACCAGCCCGAAGATGATTTTCATGCCCTTGCGCGCGCCTTGCTTGAAAGATTCCATGCGCGAGTAGGTGCCGGGAAACAGAATGCTGTTGCCCATGACAATGCCCGCGCAGCCCGCAATGATGATGGCCGAGATTTCCAGCGTGCCATGGATCCAGATGGTCAGTGCCGACTCGAAGAGCAGGCCCTTCTGGTAGAAGAAATACTGGAACGCGCCGAGCATGATGCCGTTTTGCAGCAATGAAAATCCGGTGCCGAACGACAGTAGCAAAAACCACGGCAGTCCGCCGTTGGCCCCGCCCCAGATGAACGTGATGAACGAAACGTAAATGTTGTTGAGTGTGATGCCCAGAAACATCAGCGTTTCGTCCTGCTTCTTGTACACGCCCATCGGGTCGCCCTTTTCAATGTTGTCCAGGGTCATTTCCACGTAGCCATCGCCCAGAATCAGGCGCACGAAACGGTCGTCGTGCGCCGCCGAAACGCAGCCGATCAGCACCGCGACACCGAAAATCAGGAATGCGTAGAGCAACTGCCTGCGCACGGTGTACATCAGTGCGGGAAGTTCACGGAGCCAGAACCGGGCAATCCGGCCTTTTTCCTCTTTCTTGTTGCGGTAAATGGACTGGTGGACTTTGGCCGTCAGGTTGTTGAGGTAGAGTGTGGTTTGGCTGGCGGGGTAGTGCGTGCGGGCATACGAAAGGTCGTCGGTGAGTTGCACAAACAGGTCGGCCAGCAAATCCGGGTTGTACAACTGGCGGTTGCGCAGCATTTCCTCGAATTTCTGCCAGCGGGGCGTGTTTTGTTTCACAAAAGCGGCTTCGCGCATCAGGTTTTAAGGGTTTGGTTGCCGGGTGGCAGGATGGTTTTTTGAAATCGGAAGCAATATAGCCATTTGCCCCTTGAACCGCCCGGCCGGTGGCGGCCAAGCCAATTAAAAGTAGGCAGTAAACCGCACCTTTCCAAAATAGTATCCCGGAAAACACTGAAACCCGCCCGTTTCTTTCGTGGTGCGCGCCAAATTGCGGCTCCGCAATTGTATGAAACCCCGCCGGATTCGCGTATTTTTGAAACCTTGCTTACCTATCCCGTTTATCCGGGCAACCCATCCCCGACACCCCTACCTTTGCCCGCCATGCAAACCATCCAAATCCAAACGGCCCAGAACGTTTTTATCGAATACCAGCCCGCCGGTGTAGGCGACCGCATTCTGGCCTATCTCATTGACGGGCTGGTGAAAGTGGCTTACGGTTTTGTGGTTTTGATGCTGTTCATATACGCGCTTTCGGCCAGCGGAAATTTTGACAAAGCCGGTGCCACCGCCATTGTAATCGGCATTCTGCTGCTGCTGCCGCTGATGTTCTACACGCTGGCACTGGAAATTTTCATGGACGGGCAAACCATCGGCAAACAGGCCATGAATGTGAAAGTGGTGAAACTGGACGGCTCGCAACCCTCGGTGGGGGCGTACCTGATACGGTGGCTGCTGCGGATTGTGGACATCAGCGCATTTTACGGCATCGTTGCCATCATCAGCATCGCCTCCAGCAAAAACGGGCAACGCCTCGGCGACATGGCCGCCAACACAACGGTGATTACGCTCAAACGCCGCGTGTCGCTGCAACAGACGCGCCTGCCCGAAACCCCGGAAACCTACGAGCCGCAGTTTCCGCAAGTGACCCGCCTCACCGACCGAGACGTGGAAATAGTGAAGGAAACGCTGCAAGCCTACCAGCGCAACGGGCAGGATCCAAACCTGCTGGCCTCGCTGTCGACCAAGCTCAAGGCGCTGCTGGAAGTGCAATCAGGCCAGACGGACTGGGATTTCCTGCAAACGATTCTCAAGGACTACACGCACATCATGTCCAAACAATAAAACGGTTTCCGGTGGCCGGATGGTTTGCGAAATAGTATCTTTGGAAACCGCCAAACCCGCCTGCCATTCGGCAACCAACCATTCAAAAACCCCATGAAGGAATACACGCGCCAGCAACTGGCCTTGCGCAACGGGCAGGACAAACCCGACATCTGGGTGGCCTACCAAGGCTTGATTTACGAGGTGAACCGCTCCAAGCTGTGGCGCAACGGCAAGCACTACGAACACTGGGCCGGCCAAGACCTGACCGCCGAAATGCACGACGCGCCCCACAATGCAAACGTGTTCGACAAGTTTGACGTGATTGGCAAACTGGTTGGATGAAAAGCACAAAAACCCCGCCGGTTCTGCAATCGGCGGGGTTTCTGTTTGGCGGGTTTGGTGCTTTCAAGCCTGTCTGCCGACAGGCAGGAGATACTATTTGTCCGCTAATTTGAATTCCTCCGCTTTGGCGGTTCCTTTTAATCCGCGTCAATGTAACGCTTGGTTATGGGCGCGTAGGAGTCAATGCGCCGGTCGCGCAGGAATGGCCAGTGCGTGCGGTAGTGGTCGGTTTTGGACAAGTCAAGTTCTTCCACATGAATTGCCTCTTGGTCGTGCGGGGCTTGGTACAGCACCCGGCCAAACGGGTTGGCCACAAACGAGCCGCCCCAGAAGTGCAGCCCCGATTCTTCGCCAATACGGTTCACCGACACTACCGGAATGCCGTTGGCAACGGCGTGGCTGCGCTGGATTGTCTGCCACGCGCCGTACTGCTCCTCGTTGGTGGCGTTGTCTTGGGTGCCGGCCCAGCCAATGGCCGTGGGGTACACGAGCATTTCGGCTCCCATGAGCGAGGTGATGCGCGCCGCTTCGGGATACCACTGGTCCCAGCAAATCAGCACCCCGATTTTGGCGTATTTGGTATCAAAAACCTTATAGCCCAAGTCGCCGGGCGTGAAATAGAATTTCTCGTAAAAGCCCGGATCGTCGGGAATGTGCATCTTGCGGTACTTGCCCAGGTAGCTGCCATCGGCATCCAGCACGGCGGCGGTGTTGTGGTACAATCCCTCGGCACGTTTCTCAAACAGCGAGGCGACAATGACAATATTGAGCTCCTTGGCCAATGCGCCCAGTGTTTCGGTGGACGGGCCGGGAATGGATTCGGCCAGCAGGAAATTCTGGTAGTCTTCCAAATCGCAGAAATACAGCGAGCGGAAAAGCTCCTGCAAGCACACGATTTGCGCGCCCTTTTCGGCCGCTTGGCGGATGAGTTGCGCGGTCTTCCGCATATTTTCCTGCGGATCGGCCGCGCAGGAAGTTTGGATGAGTCCGACTTTGACGAGTTTCATGGGCAAACGGCTTGGTGGGCGTTGGTTTGAACGGTTACGGATGGAAAAGGGGTTTCAGGGCACAAAAGGTTTCAAGTGCCTCCTGGAAAATAGTATCTTTTGGAAACCCCAAACCCGTGGCAATCAAAAACCCCGGTTTCGCCAAGGAAACCGGGGTTTTGGGTGTTGTTTTATCGGCCTTGCGGAACGGGCCGGTTCGGCTTTTCGGAGTCGCGCGGGGGCCGGTCGGTGAGCCAGTCGTCCAAGCCGTGGCCGCTGGGCGGGTCGAAAGTCGGGAAAACCGCGTCCACGGGTGTGCCGCCATCGTCGTCACTGTCGGGTGGCAGGTGGGTTTTGCGCAGTGTGCGGAACAGCACCCAAGTGAGTGTGCCGAAACAGAGCAGGAACAGCACGAGAAATTTGAGCATCATATCCACTTGTCGCCTTGCCGTTAAAAGTTTTCGATGATTGAGGGGGTCTTCCGCAAGAAAGACCATTTCATAAAGGTAAACCCTGACTGCCCCGAATGGTTTTGATAGTTGCAAAAATTAAATTTATGAAAAACCGCCTGTATATCAGCAAGAAAAGGCGTAAAAATTTTCGTGCCAGCTATTTTCTGCCGTCCGGTCGCAGCGTCCAGTCGTAGGGCTTAAAGCGGAGGGAGGTTTGGGCGTTTTGCGGGATACTATTTTGACTCTCAAGCAATTGCCCGATTCCGCGCCGCCCGCCAAAATCGCCCCGATACCAACTGAACAGTTTTGGGACGGCAACCGTGTTGGCGGCGGCATCGTGGCGGCATTCGGCTTCCAAATAGCCGCGCATGGCAAGGTCGAGTTGTGCATCCAGTTTGCCGGGTTCGTAACAGGCAATGGGCGGGCAACTGGCCGCGCCGCAATTGAGGGCGAAATGGATGCGGAAATCCAAACGGTCGAGCATGAAGGTGCGGGCAAACGCGTCGGAAAACGGGTTTTTAATGTAGCCAAAGCCCCATTTCCACGCCCCGCGCCGCAACACGCCGTGTTCCATACCGTCGAGGCTTACCGTGAATGGCCGCAGCCGGATGCGTTTTTGTCCGAAAAAACTGCCTTTGTTCCGGTAGTTTTCCGGGTTTTTCCTCAGCATCACCAGCACAAACGCGTTGTACAGGTTCAGCCAGAACGCTTTTTTGAAATCTTGGCTGCTGGCGGGCGGCAACAATTCCGCAAGCGGGGTTTCTGCCAACGCCGCCACGTACGCCGCGTAGCCGTGCCCGGTGCGGACGGCATACAGGAAATCCTGCGAAATCCGGTGGCGTTCCATGCGCGTGCGGTTTGGTTGTCCGGAATCGTTTCCGGCGGGGGTTTGGGCCTTTTGGAAGATGCTGTTTTGGCGCGGCTTTCCCGGAAGGATTGAAACAAGGCGGAATGGTCGGCCAATTACAGTGTCATCTTGTATTCGCACCGCTCCACGTGGCGTTTGTAATCCTCGATTGTCTCATTGTTGAGGCACAGCCGGATGGCTTTCTTGTAGTTGGCAATGGCATCGGCATACTGCTGCTGCAATTCGTGGATCATGCCCAGCCGGTTGTACACCGACGGCTTGTCTACCGACGGCACATTCAGGGCGCGGCGCATGAGTTGCACGGCCTCGTCGTAGCGTTCCAGGTCGGTGAGCAGGTACACGTAGTTCCAGTAGGCGTGCGGGTAGTTGGGCGCGTATTTGAGGCACATGGTGTAGTGCGTTTCGGCGCGGTCATACTCATCCATTTGTGTGCGGTAGAGCCAGCCCAGCGAATTGTGCGCCCGGCACGATTGCGGGTCTTCGGCCAGCATTTCCTCCAGCTTGTGGATGGCTTCCACAAAATCATTGTTCTTGATGGCTTGCTCGCCTTCCAGATACAGTTGTTCCAAACGTGAAGTCATAATTACAGAAAGTCAGCGGTGATGTGTTTTGTTTTTTTCGGGTGCAATGAAAACCCTTTCCTGCCGGAAGGGAAATTTTTGGCGGGGCGGGGTTTGGGCTTTTAAAAAGATACTATTTTTTTATTTCTCTTTCGGAGGCCAGGGGCTTTTACCGGTTTGAAATCTGCCCGACGAACAGTTCCACCACCGGCGGAAAAACCGCAATGCTGAACACGATGCCGAACAAGGCCCCCCACAGGTGCGCATCGTGGTTCACGTAGTCGCCGCCGCGCCGCGCCATGAAATACGAGTATGCCATGTACAGGCCGCCAAACACGAATGCAGGCAGCGGAATCGGGATGAATAGCAGCCCCAGCCGCTGCATGGGGTTGAACAGGATGTACGCGAACACCACCGCCGACACCCCGCCCGATGCACCGAGCGAATTGTAATGCGGCTGGCTGCGGTGCTTCAGAAACGTGGGGATGTCAGACACCACAATGCCCAGCACGTATAACGCCAGGTACACGCCGATGCCCGCCACCGGCCCGAAAATGGCCTTGAACGTGGCTTCCATCTGCTGCCCGAACGAGTAGAAGGCAATCATGTTGAAAATCAGGTGCATGTAATCAGCATGGATCAGGCCCGAAGTCAGGAAGCGGTAGTATTCCTTGCGCTGGTCGGTACGGTAGGGGTTCATCATCCATTTTTCCTGGATGCCGGGGCGGTTCCACGCGTAAAGCGTACACAGAACCGTGACGATGGCCACAATGGTGGTCGTTGAAATCATTGAAAAATCCATTTCTTGCTTGTCTTGTAAGGATTCGTGTGCAGATGAACCGGCAAAATTACGCTGTTTTTCCGAAAATCCCGTGGCGGTTTTGCGTCCAAAATATGTACGATTTTCAAGCCTCACGGGTTTTGAAAACCGGTGAGGCTTTTGTACAACGTACGGTATTGTGCTGCCACCGCGCCTTCCGAAAACCGTTTCACAACAGATGCACGGGCATTTTCAGACAGTCGCCCGTGGTTGTCCGCATCCAGCACGTATTCAATGCCCGCCGCCAAGTCGTGGGCCGAGCGGTAGTCGGCCAGGTAGCCATTGTGTTGATGTTCAATGAGTTCGGGCAGGCCGCCCGTGCGGAAAGCCACCGTCGGCGTGCCGCAGGCCAGGGCCTCCATCACCGTGTTGGGCAGGTTGTCTTCCAGGGAGGGCAGCACCATCGCGTCGCAGGCGTTGTACAAGTCCACCAACGCGGCATCGCCTTTTACCGAGCCATAATCGCGGACGCGGAAGGGCAGCCGGGCCAATGTTTCCGCATCGGATTTGCCAAAAATGACGAGTTCAAGCTGGTTTTCCAAATTTGCATTATTCCCGTGCAGCAACTGCAAGGCACGTTCCAAATACGCGAATCCCTTGCGCGAATCCTGGGTGTTCATTGCCCCGAAAAGGATGAGTTGCCTGTCGGGCGGCAGGCCAAGTTTGCGCCGGATTGCGTGTTTGTCCAGCGGCCGGTACTGTTGCGTGTCAATCGGGTTTGGTATGGCCGTGATTGGAAAACCCTTCAGCAATTCGCTCTGCCTCGCCACACCGGCCAGCCATTGGCTACACGCCACAAAGTGAATATCCGCCTTTTGAAATAGTATCTTTTTTTTCTTGAAAACACTGTAGGACAAGTCATTGGCCGAAGGGTTTTTTAAAAACGGACAATCACGGCAGTGCGACAAATAGTTGGTGCATTCGCCGCTGTAGTGGCAGCCGCCTGTGAAAGCCCACATATCGTGCAGCGTCCAGACAATGGGTTTGCCCAATGCGAAAAGTTTTTCAAGCGAGCGGATGGACAGGAAACCGAAATGGATCCAGTGCAAATGCAGCACGTCGGCTTGCCGCACCGCCGGATGCCGACTGATGTCAATGCCGACGTTGGCGGGTGAAAAAGCGAACCGAACAGACTTAGACTTTTCAAAGAATCGGAAATACAAGCGTTCAGCGGCGAAACGGGCAAAGGCAGCTTTTTTTTGAAACGCATTCGCGGTAAATGGCACCACAAACGGTTCCGGCGCGGACTGCTGCTGCACCAATAGTGTTGCGTCGGTTTGGTGGCCGCGCAACGCCCGCAGCAGCCGATGGCAGGCCACCGCCGCCCCACCGCTGGCCTGGTAGGTATTGATGAGGGTGATTTTCATAAGGACAGTAGCACACGCGGTAGCACACGCTTCAGCTTGTGCCAAAACCGCAGGTTTGGGCTTTTTGAAACATACTGTTTTGAACGTGGGCGGCGCAAGCCGCCGCCCTGCGCAAGCTAAAGCGTGCGCTACCGCTTTTGCAAAACTTGCGATAATTCATGACTTTTAGCCGGGCAAAATAGTATCTTTTCAAAACCTCAAACCTGCCTTTACGGGCCAACCATGAAAACTTTTGATCCAAACAATCTTTCGGTTTCCGACCGCCAAGGCTTGCTGCAAAGCCTGGTTTGTCCGCGCCCCATCGCGTTTGCCAGCACCGTGGATGCCGCCGGAAACGTAAATTTGAGTCCATTCAGTTTCTTCAACCTGTTCAGCGTTAATCCGCCCGTGGTCGTGTTTTCGCCGTCGCGCCGGGGGCGCGACGGCAGCACCAAGCACACGCTGCAAAACGTGCTGGAAGTACCGGAAGTGGTGATCAGCATCGTGAATCACCCCATGGTGGAGCAAACATCGCTGGCAAGTGTGGAATACGAAAAAGGCGTAAATGAGTTTATCAAGGCCGGTTTTACCGCCGTAAAATCCAGTTTGGTGCAGCCGCCGCGCGTGGCCGAAAGCCCGGCCAGTTTGGAATGCAAGGTCACGCAAGTGATTGCGCTGGGGCAGGAGGGAGGAGCCGGAAACCTGGTCGTCTGCGAAGTGCTGCTGATTCATGTGAATGGAAACGTGTTGGATGCCAGCGGCCAGCGGGCCGATCCGTACCGGCTCGATGCCGTGGCGCGGATGGGCGGCGATTATTACTGCCGCGCCAATAGAGAATCCATTTTCACGGTTCCCAAGCCCAACCAGAAAATAGGCATTGGCGTGGACGTGATTCCGGCCCGCATCCGCCACAGCCGCATCCTGACGGGCAACGACTTGGGACGCTTAGGAAATGTGGAGCAACTGCCCGACAGCCAGTCGGTCACTGAATTTTCGGCAAACGCGCAAATCCGCGAGATTTTCGTGCGGTTTGCCCACCACGCCGAATCGCTGGAAGACCATTTGCACGCGCTGGCCAAAGATTTCTTGGCCGTCGGTGACACGGATTCGGCTTGGAAAACGCTGTTGCAGGGGCAGGGTCGGTGAGTTCATTGTGTCATTCCCAACAAAGAGTTTGGGCTTTTCAGAAGATACTATTTTGGGGAAACCGCGATTCCGAGCGAACAAGAGGGTTTGGGCTTTTTGAAAGATATTATTTTTCAACCCCACCCCCGGCCACTCTCCTGCCGGGTGGGGTTCTCCCCACCCGGCAGGAGAGTGGCCGGGGGTGGGGTCTTTCCACCTTTCCAAGTGTCCGCTTACGGACACAGGTGTCCGATATCGGACACTTGGGATTTTTTAAAAGTGCGTTTCCGGCTCGGAAATGCACTTTTTTGCTTTTGGCACACCATTGGCAAAGAGCTATGCACAACAATACTCATTCAACCTTACCACACCATGGATCGCGTCATTGAAAAAAAGAGATGGACACCCCGCAAACTCGCCTACATCGCGGCGGGAACGCTTTTCGGGATATTCGCCATCTACAGCATCCTGTTTGCCGGCAATAAGTCCAAACTCAACGTGGAATCGGACAAGATTACCGTTTCGGCGGTGGCCAAAACAGCTTTCACCGAGTTCATTCCGGTAACGGGCGTGGTGCAGCCGCTCAAAACCATCCGGCTCGATGCCATTGAGGGCGGCTACGTGAGCCGCAAGTACGTGGAGGGCGGCAACATTGTGAAGCGCGGCGACACGATTTTGCAACTTGAAAACCAACGCCTGATGATGGATTTTGTGAACCGCGAAACGGAAATGTACCGCCTCGTCAACGACCTGCAAAACACCCGCCTGCGGCTGCGCCAAGACCGTTTCACGCTGCGCCGCACGCTGTCGGAACTGGATTTCAGGATCATGCAGGCTAAGGATTTGTACGAACGCAACAAGAGCTTGGTCAAGGACAAGCTGATCTCGGAACAGGAGTTTTTCAAGTTCAGGAACGATTACGAACAATTAATCAGGCAGCGCGAGATTGAGGTGGAGTCGCAGAAATTCCAGGAGATGAACGCCACCATGCAAATCAAGCAACTCGAAGGCACGCTCACCCGCACCGACCGCAACCTGAAACTGATGCGCGACAACTTGGGCAACCTGTATTTGAAAGCTCCCGTGGCCGGGCAACTGTCTTCGATTGATGTGGAGGTGGGCACCAACATCAACATCGGGCAGAATATCGGCCAGATTGACGATCTGAACGGCTTCAAGATGCGCGTCCAGATTGACGAGCATTATTCGTCGCGCATTTTCCTGGGCTTGGAGGGCGATTTTGAATTCAACGGCAAAACCCACCAGTTGAGCATCGCCAAAGTGTATCCCGAAATTCGTAACGGCCGCATCGAGGCCGACATGATCTTCACGAAAGGCGCACCGGAAGGAATCAAGCGCGGACAATCCTCGCCGATCCTGTTGAAATTAGGCAAGGCGGCAACGGCGGTGGTACTGCCCACCGGCGGATTTTTCAGCACCACGGGCGGCAATTGGGTGTATGTGCTGGATGGCGGCGGCAAGGCCACCAAGCGCAACATCACGCTGGGCCGCAAAAACACCGAATATTACGAAGTGCTGGACGGCCTGCAGCCCGGCGAAAAAGTGATTACCAGTTCGTACGAAAACTTCGGCGACAACGATGTGCTGGTGCTGGATAAATAGCCCCCTAACCCCCGAAGGGGGAACCAAAATAGTATCTTTTAAAACCTCCAAACCCGCCTTTATGCTGCGCAACTATTTCAAAATCGCTTTCCGCAACTTGTTGAGGAACAAGGTTTTCTCTGTGATAAATATTTTCGGGCTGGCCTTGGGCATGACCGTGGCCATGCTCATCGGGCTGTGGATGCACGACGAACTGGCCTATGACAAGTACCACGCCAACTACGACCGGTTGGGGCAGGTCTGGACCACGTGGTGGACTGATACCGAACCCGGCAGCGGCAACGCCATCGCCATTCCGCTTGGTGGAGAACTGCGCACCAAATACGCCGTGGACTTCAAGAAAACGGCTCTGGCCTCCTGGAACTTCGGACACATACTGGCCGTGGGCGACAAGAAAATATCCCAAACCGGAATATGGGTGCAGCCCGACCTGCCCGAAATGCTGACCTTGCAAATGCTCAGCGGCCGCCGCGATGCCCTCAAAGATCCGTCGGCGATTTTGCTCACCGAATCGCTGGCCAAAGCTTTGTTCGGCAATGCCGACCCGATGAACAAATTAGTGAAACTGGACAACAAGACCGACTTGCGCGTGGCCGGCGTGTACGAGGATTTGCCGCGCAACACGCGTTTCCACGATTCCGAGTTTTTCATGTCGTGGGACAAATACCTCACTACGGAACCTTGGCTCAAACAGGCGCAGACGCAATGGGGCGACCATTCGTTCCAGCTATTCGTGCAACTGAACGACCAAGCCGATTTCGCAAAGGTCTCCGAAAAGATAAAGGGCGTGCCCATGCAGCACCTCAAGGCCAGCGTGAACGGGCGGGAATCCAGCCAGGTGCATCCCATGAGCCGCTGGCACTTGTATTCGGATTTCAAGAACGGCCAGTCGGTGGGCGGCCGCATCCAGTTCGTGTGGCTGTTCGGCATCATCGGCGTGTTTGTGCTGCTGCTGGCCTGCATCAATTTCATGAACCTGAGCACGGCCCGCAGCGAGAAACGCGCCAAGGAAGTGGGCATCCGC
>JAYWIH010000020.1:0-19720 GCA_043789005.1 Sphingobacteriales bacterium | reverse complement strand
TTTCTATGCAGTTAATCGGTTTCTAGCTAATTTAGGAAAAAATGTGAAAATCAATTTTTCCGATTTTAATCTAAAGTAATTTTACCCAAGTACTTATTGCCTTTTACCTTTGAATAAAGTTACAAATTCGTTGATAAGTAATGCAGATAATGCTCCTATAACAAAAATTGTAATAAATTGTATTGGTCTGATATTATCATTTTCTGTCAACCTTGTGAAGTTACCTATTGCTAACATTAGCAATACAGCGATAATCACTCTACGTTTCTTTTCCATAGTATTAAATTACCGAGTTGATTTGTTGTGCTTGATCCCCTTTCTTGATTTCTTGAAAGCAATGTAAAACTGGAAAATTGCCAAGAAAAGATAGGTTAGCGGCAACGCTTTTTTGCCCAAATGAAAATAGTCTAACGCTACGATTATTGATAAAATACCTTCGATAACAAAAAATACGCCGTCAACCCAAGGTGCTTTCTCTTCAATTATTGGGTGTAGTAAAGCGATTGTTAAAAAAATGAGTCCTGCGATGCCAAATAAAATATATGAACCGTGCCCACTTTCATATTTTTCATACGAATGAATTAGAATGACAATTCCCGCACCAATATGTGCAAACCTCTTTCTCTTATCTCTATTTTTAATAAATCTATTCAATATCATTTTCTTAAAATTTTAGGTCTGTCAAAGATTACCACCAACTCTCGAATATGCGAAGGCTTTGTCGTAGTTTTTATATTATTTTGTGCTTTTCGATCGTTCCATTGTATCGCAAATGCCGTATTTAGCATATTTTTCGGAGGAAAACGCATAAACATCGTTTTAAAAAGGTCGGGGTTCTGGCTTTTCAAAAGATACTATTTTGGGTCGGCAAAAGTGCTCTCTGTTTGTACCGAAGAGGAAACGGAATTTCATTTAAAGCACAAGGCTGCCGCGCCCAGAATGCCCGCGTTGTTGCGCAGAATCGCTAGCCGAATATCCAGATGATCCAGATAATAAGGGGTCAGGTATTTGTGCATGGATTTGAGTACGCTTTCGCGCATGAACGGGTAGGCTTTGGCCACCCCGCCACCAACAATGAATGTTTTCACATCCAAAATGTATGCTGCCGTGGCAAAAGCCTCGCCGAGGTATTTTCCGTAGTATTCAAATGCTTTCAAGGCCACCGGATCATCGTCGCGGGCGGCTTCGAGTAGTGTGTCGTCGTCGAGTTTTTCGGCATTGCGCAACGCCGATTTGCCCTTATTTTCCTTAATCAGTTCCTTTGCCTTATTGAAAAAACCGGCTTTGCCGATGTTCTGCTCAATGCTCAAGCCGTTGCTGCTCACAATGTGGCCCAGTTCCAAGCCGTTGCCGTCGGCTCCCTTGAATATTTTCCGGTTTATGACCAGCCCGCTGCCGATGCCCGTGCCCAGCGTGGCAAGCAGGAAACTGTCGGGCAGGGCTTGGCCTGAAAAATACAATTCGCCCAGGGCGGCGGCGTTCGCATCGTTTTCCAAGTGAAATTTTATGCCCTTGTTGCGTTTTTCCAGCAAGTCCACGAGGTTCATTCCGTTGAGTTCGGGCATATTCACCACTTCAGCCAGCGAGCGGCGGTTTTTGGAAAGCATTCCCGGCGCGCCAATGCCCACGTGCTTCACTTGCGGGTGAGCCTCTATCCAGGCGGTGATGGTGTCAATGACGTTGGCCGACAGCACGCCCGATGCGCGCAGGTCCTTGATCGGCACTTTTTTCTTTTCGAGCAGGTTGCCATCGCTTTCGACCAAGCCGAACTTTATGCTGGTGCCGCCAATGTCTATTCCGGTAAAGGTTTCCATGTTTTCTTGCAGTGTTTGGTTCTGTATGAATTTGATTGTCAATGGTCAGTCCGCAGTTGGCAGTCCATAGTCCACGGGAAATAAGCCTCTGTGGCAGTGGCGGGTTTGGGCTTGCGGAAAGATACTATTTTGTCCGAATCGGAATTGGCCAAATTTCCAATTCCGCATTCCAACTTATCCATTCATTCATTTTGTCATTCGACATTGTTTTCAAATCAGCGCACCGGCAATGGTGGCGGTCATCATGGTGGTGAGTGTGCCGCCGAGCAAGGCCGTGAGGCCGAGTTTGGACAGGTTTCCCTGCTGGTTGGGAGCCATGTTGCCAATGCCGCCCACTTGGATGGCAATGGAACTGAAATTGGCAAACGAACACAGCGCGTAGGTTGAGATGACTACCGAACGCGGCGAGATCATTCCGGCCTTCTGCATATCGGCCAGGCTCAGATAGGCCACAAATTCATTGATGACCGTTTTTTGCCCCAGCAGGCTGCCCACCAGAAGCGAATCTTTCCATTCAATACCAATCACAAAGGCGAATATGCGGAAAATCTGGCCGAAAATATATTCCATGGAAAAACCCTGGAAAGCATTGCCCGTGGACTGCTGTATCCAATCGTTCAGTCCGGTCAGTGCGCCAATCTTGAGCAGGCCGGCGTTGAGCATCGCCACCACCGCAATGAAGGCAATGAGCATTCCGCCCACGTTCAGGGCTAATTTCAGCCCGTCGGCCGCGCCGATGGACATGGCATCAATCAGGTTCACGCCCAGTTGCTCTTTATGAACCACCAGTTTTTGCTCGATGTTTTCGGTTTCGGGCAGCAAAATCTTGGCGATGAGTATGCCCGCTGGCGCACTCATGATGGAGCCACTGAGCAGGTGCGCCGCAAACTGCGCCTGCGAGGCCGGGTCGTCTCCACCCAGAAAATTGACGTAAGCCCCCATGACACTGCCCGCAATGTTGGCCATGCCGCCAATCATGAGGCACAGCAGTTCGGAACGGGTCATGGTCGGCACAAAAGGACGCACCAGCAGCGGAGCTTCGGTTTGGCCGAGGAAAATGTTTCCGGCGGCGGCAAAACTTTCCGAACCCGACAGCCGCATGGTGCGCGACATCACCCAGGCAATGCCGAACACCACTTTTTGCAGGATGCCCAAGTAGTACAGGCCGGAGGTAACCGCCGAAAAGAAAATGATGGTGGGTAATGCCCTGAATGCAAACAGGTAGCCCAGCCGGTGCGTGGCGTTGGCATTGCCGGGTGCAAAATCTTTGGCCAAATCGCCAAACAAAAACGAGGCTCCCTGCTCGGAAAAACCCAGAAAGGTGACAAACCCCTCACTCACCCAATCGAAACCGGCAGCCACAAAATCCACTTTGATGACCAGAAAGCCGAATGCCAATTGCAACAGCAAGCCAGTCCTGACCAATTTCCAGTCAATGCCCTTGCGGTTGGCAGAAAACATATACGCGACCCCAATCAAAAATGCCAGCCCGAAAACGCCCCTGAGGTAAAACATGTATCAAATTGGAATGGATAAGTAAAGTGGATGGATTTATTGGCAATCGGCTGGCAATGAGAGGTTTGGCAGTTGAAAAACATACTATTTTGCCGCCGCCGTCTTCACAATCCGAACCCGGTTTTCATTTGTCCAAACATACTGAATTTTTCCGGCAAGCCAAACGACTGCTGGCTTGCCGCCCAAGCGGTGCGTTTGCATGGGCAATCGTGGCCGTGGCAAAATCCGTGGTGTCTGGATGGGTGTAAGTTTTTGCGACCAAACCGATTTTTCGTGGACAATGCCAACCGGATTTTCAAAAACAGGTTATTTGGTATATTTCCAATAGGAAACAAGGCGAAACCAAGAAAATACGGTGATTCGGCATTTTAGCCGTACACTCCGCTTGGGCTTTTGCCGGAACCGTCCTATTTTGTGAAGCTATTCTTTGCCGTCCGCGTACGCAAGTCAGCGGATTTGCGCGTTTCAAAACGTTTGCAACCGTAAAATGCCGTAACCGCCGGTTACGAATGGCCGTGTAAGGATATTAAGGAATGTGACTGCTTTTTGCAGCCATCCCGTTTGGTTCAACCCCGTTTCCCATGTCCGCGTATATGCTTACCGACACCGCCATCCGAATTGAAAAAGCTTCCGTAAACGAAATCAATGCCATCCTTGCCATTTCCAAAGCCACTTGGGAACCGACTTACCGCGAAATACTGTCGAAAGCGCAATTGGATTATATGTACGACGAGATTTACACGCCCACATCGCTGGAAAAGCAGATGAACGAACTCGGGCAGGTGTTTCTGGTGCTGTACAGCACCGACGCACCTGCCGCCTACGCATCGTACGGACAGAAAACGCCCGGTGACAATGCCGCCCACAAGCTGCACAAACTCTACGTGCATCCTAATTTCCAAGGCCAGAATCTGGGCCGGGCATTGGTTGCCGCCGTGGAGAAGGAAGTGAAGGAACTGGGAGCCAACGTGCTGGAACTGAACGTGAACCGCTATAATCCGGCCATCCGTTTTTATGAACGCTGCGGCTACAAGCAAGCCCGCGAGGAAGACATTGCCATCGGCGAATTCTGGATGAACGATTTTGTGATGCGCAAGGAACTGCGCTGAATCGCTGCTTGTGCCGGGTGGGTTTCGGGTTTTTGAAAGATACTATTCTGTTTTGTGCGTCATGGACGCGAAGCGGGTTCCAAGTTGTGTGGGAACGCTTCGCGTTTTTGCGTTTGAAGGCAGCACAATCGTGACCTTAACAGTGAGACCGTATGGAGATTGATATCAACCAGAAGAAAATATCAATTGGCGATAGATGGCGTATCTACATTGACCGTGAGCAAAGCCATTTTGCCTCACGGCAATTATTCGGGTGGTCTTCTGAAATCAACCTGTTCCGAGATACTGCGAATCGGGCCAGGTACACAATCGAAAAAAAATGGAATTGGCTGACAGCGTCGTATAGGCTGATCCGACATGACGGCAGCATTTTCGAATTTAAAAGCGTAAGTTTATGGAAACTCCATTACAAGTGTCAGGTGGAGAGCGACTTGTATGAGATCTTTGGACACAAAGGACGAAAGTATTCGATTTATAAAAACGACCGCCAAGTTGCTTGGTGGGACAAAGAAATCGTTGCTTGGTTTCAAGGCGATAATTACAAGATGATCTCGGACAAGGATGCGGACATTGAATTGTTGATTTCATTTTGCCTGATCATTGACAACTCATCTTCAAACGATGACGAAGGAAACACTTTGACCATTGACTTAGGAAACATCGGCCCGCAGGCAAGGAAATTCGATACCGGCTGGCAACCCAAAACATAAATAGACCTGTTTTTTTCGATGCAAACCATGAGCACCAAACAAGCCTACAACAGTTGGGCGGCGCAATACGATACAAACCACAATCGCACCCGCGATTTGGAAGGGCAGGCGTTGCGCCAAACCTTGGCGGGCATTGCGTTTGTCAGTTGTCTGGAAATCGGTTGCGGAACCGGGAAGAATACGGAATGGCTCATTGGACAGGCAAAGCGGCTGACCGCCGTTGACCTTTCAGGGGAAATGCTTGCCAAGGCTAAAGAAAAAATCACTTCCGAAAGGGTTCAGTTCAAACAGGCTGACATCACGGAAAGTTGGGGTTTTTGCGACGGGCTGTACGACCTGGTAATTTTCAGCCTGGTGCTGGAACACATCGAAAACCTCGGTTTTGTGTTTGGCGAAACCGCAAAATCATTGAACCCCGGCGGCTGCGTGTACATCGGCGAGTTGCATCCGTTCAAGCAGTATTCGGGAACCAAGGCGCGGTTTGACACCGAAACCGGACGGCAAACCGTGGAATGCTTCACCCACCACGTATCGGATTTTGTGCAGGCCGCTAAAAACCACGGCCTGTTGCTGGCTGGCATCAACGAGCATTTTGACGATGGCGACCGAAACGGAATCCCGAGGATATTGACCGTGCTGCTGAAAAAAGCGTGAATCGGTTTTGGCCGCCTTGCAAACCGGCTCTGCCCGGCGTGGCCCTGCCGCCTGCGCCACCGAGACAGGAATCTCGGAACATGGGCGGCACGAAGTGGCCTGCCGGACAGGCAGGAAACCCCGCGCCAGATGAAACACTTGCACCAGGTTTTTGCTGTGGACTGCCGACCTTGGACTGTGGACTGAAATAGTATCTTCTGGAAACGCCAAACCCGTCCGGCACAGCCGGGCGGCCGCGCCGCAGCTGTGCCTTACACCACTTTCACCAAGAAATAATTCTTTTTGCCGCGCTGCACCAGCAGGTATTTGCCTTGCAACAGTTGGAAATCAACCGTTTGGTCGGGCGATTCGAGTTTGGTTTTGTTTATGCTCACGCCGCCGCCCGCAATCATTTTGCGCGCCTCGCCCTTGGACGGGAATATCGGCGTGGCCGTGGCGAGCAGTTCGGTAACGTCTTTCAGGCTGCCCAGCGTTTCTTTGTCCACTTCAATCTGCGGCACACCCGCGCACACTTCCAGCAGCGTGTGCTCGTCGGTGGTCTGCAATTCGTCAATCGTGGCCTTGCCAAACAGCAGTTCGCTGGCTTGCACGGCTTTTTGGCAGGCTTCCGCGCCGTGTACGCGGGTGGTTATTTCTTGTGCCAACGCTATTTTGGCTTGGTTCGGGTTGGGGTCGCTTTCCAGTTCTTCAATCTCACTTTTACTGAACAACGTGAAAACCCGCAGCAATTTGCCGGTTTGCGCGTCGTCCACGTTGCGCCAGAACTGGTAGAATTTGTAAGGTGAAGTCAATGCCGGATCGAGCCATACGTTGCCGCTTTCGCTCTTGCCGAATTTTGTGCCGTCGGGCTTGGTCACCAGGGGCGTAGTTAGGGCAAACGCCTCGCCGCCACCCATGCGCCGTATCAGTTCGGTGCCGGTGGTGATGTTGCCCCACTGGTCGGAGCCGCCCATTTGCAGTTTCACATTCCGGTTTTTGTGGAGCCAGTAGAAATCGTAGCCTTGTAGGAGTTGGTACGAGAATTCGGTGAACGAAATGCCTTCGTTGCCTTCACCTAAACGGTTTTTGACCGAATCCTTGGCCATCATGTAATTGACGGTCAGGTGTTTACCAACGGTGCGCAGGAAATCAAGGAAACCCATTTCCTGGAACCAGTCGTAGTTGTTGACCATTTCGGCGGCGTTGCCACCCGAAAAGTCCAAGAATTTTTCCAACTGCGCACGGATGCCTTCCTGGTTGGCACGCAGGGTTTGCTCATCCAACAGATTCCGCTCCTTCGACTTGCCCGACGGGTCGCCGATCATGCCGGTTGCGCCGCCCACCAACGCAAAAGGCTTGTGTCCGGCCCGCTGAAAATGCACCAGCAGCATGATGGTGGCCAGGTTGCCAATGTGCAGTGAAGCCGCCGTGGGGTCAAATCCAATGTATCCGGCGGTGGTTTCCTTGGCCAGTTGCGCCTCGAAGCCGGGCATTTTATCGTGGAGCATTCCGCGCCACATGAGTTCTTCAATAAAATCGGGTTTTGCGTTCTGTGTCATGCCTCTCGCGTAAGTATCGGCCCCCAAGGTAAGGAATTTACCGTTCATCGGAAGCTGGCAGCCCATGGACGACAGTCAACGGACAGAGTATGAAGCAAAAGGACAGGATAAAATGTTTGGCAGACCAAAAAAACGGCAGGTTCGTGGCCTTCCCCTCGGCCCCCCGCAATCACGGCCCTGACGTTGCCCCGATGGCAGGCCGACTCGTAGCTGTGCCGGTTTGCTACTACGCGTTGCACGCCCAGAAGCCCATCAAAAATAGCCCGCGCCCGCGCAACAACCCATAACTTTCCGACATTTTTGGTTTATCAGCCGGAAAACCGGAACTTCGCCGCGTTCTTTTAATTTTGTTTTCAGTGCCAAGCGGGGGTTTGGGCTTTTCCAAACATACTGTTTTGGCACGGCTCAAACACATCCTGCCATTCAACCATCAGGCAATTCAACCATTGCATACCATGACCAGGAAAACCGTAAAAGTCGGCGGCATAGAATGCGGCGCAAACCAGTTGTTTCTCATTTCCGGCCCCTGCGTGATCGAAGACGAAAGTATCATGATGCGCACCGCCGAAAAGCTCAAGGAAGTGACCGAACGGATGCGCATCCCGCTGATTTTCAAGTCGTCATATCAAAAGGACAACCGCAGTTCGCTGGAGTATTATACCGGGCCGGGCTTGGACAAAGGCTTGGAAATACTGGCGAAAATCAAGGCGCAGTTCGGCTTTCCAATCCTGTCCGATGTGCATTATCCCGACCAGATAGCCGCTGCCGCCCAAGTGCTGGACATCATCCAGATTCCGGCGTATTTGTGTATGCAAACCGATTTGATGGTGGCCGCCGCCAAGTCGGGCAAGGTCATCAACATCAAGCACGGCCAGTTTCTGGCTCCCGACAACATGGGCAAGCCCGCCCAAAAAGCCGTGGATTCGGGCAACGACCAAATTATCCTGACCGAACGTGGCTACACATTCGGCTACAACGACATGGTGGTTGATCCGCGTTCGTTTTATTTCATGCGCCAGACGGGCTTTCCGGTAGTGTTCGACATCACGCACTCCATCCGCAAGTACGGCATCCCGAGTGCCGACCCCAAAGGCGGCAACCGCCCCGTAATGCCCACCATTGCCCGCGCGGGCGTGGCTGCCGGGGTGGATGGCGTATTCATAGAAACGCATCCCGACCCGGCCCGAGCCCTTTGCGATGCCGCCAGCCAGTTGAGCGTGTATGAACTGGAGGAATTCCTGAAGCCATTGATCGAGTTGCACGAAGTGGAGGTGAAATACCGCGAGAGAAATTTGGCTTGAGATATATTTAAGAATGCAATTTGATTGAAACCTGAAAACCCCGCCATGCCAAATGGAAAAGCCAGCATCCAAAGGAGTCATTTATCTTGCGCTTGGCGACTTTTGGCGGGATGAGGCAATCTATTCGGCCAGAACGGTGAAAAAACATAATCCACTGCCGTGTGTCCTTTTCACTGACCGAATGCACACGCAAAGGCACGTTTTCGATGACATAGTGTACATAGACAAGTCAGTCAGGCAGGAAAAACACCCTTACCAACTGAAAGTATGGGCCATGCTCAACTCGCCGTATGAACAGACCCTGTTTCTGGACACCGACACCGAGGTGAGGGGTTCGGTCATGGAATTGCTGGACATGACCGAGTATCACGACATGGCAATGGCAGCGATGGCTTACGTGGACCGGAAGAATTTCAGGCTCATCGCTTATGAAAAGCCCAACCACTTGTATGCCGGGCCGCATAAGGCGGCAGTGTACAATACGGGGGTTATGGCTTTCAGGAAAAGTGAGGGTTTCATCAGGTTTGCCAATTCTTGGAGTGAAAGGGTCAAAAACAGCGGTATCATCAATGATGGGTGCGACCAATCGGTGCTGAACGAGATACTGCCCGAAATAGAACACACCACCCTGCACCCCAGCATCGGCAAAGTGCCCAACACAGTTTACAACGTGCGTTCGGACATGATGCCCCAAATGCGTAAAGACGGATTGCTGGGCGGCATACGCATCCGTCATGACCATGGGCTGCACTTTCCGGCATACCGGCGGTTCTACCATAAGCTGAGGAGGCAGTGGGTGCGGTTCCGTACCAAGTACCTGACAAAAGAGCCGATAGGCGATTATGCAAAAGGATTCACTTACAAGGAAAAGTAAACTCTGGGCCGCACAACCGATGGAATGAAACAGTATCTTTCAAAAACCTCAAACCCCGCCAATGAAAACAAAAGCCAAACCCATCTGGGAACTGACCGAAGCCGAATTTGAGCAGCGCATTACCCCGGCGGTGGAAGCGGCGCGGCAGGAAACGTTTGCCAAAGGTTTGCCGCTTTCCTACCGCGATAAGGCGATTTGCCAGGCCGACAACCAGTTTATCCATGAATATGAGGACGGACGGAAGTATTTGGTGGAATTTGACAGGCATTCGCGGACGGACAAGATTATCAGGCAGTTGAATGGATAAGCCGCAGCTTTTTGTTGTGGCCGGCCCCAATGGAGCCGGTAAAAGTTCGTTTTCAAATCTGCTGGTTGGCAGTGATTCGGAAGTTTTTGATGGCGACAAACTTGAGAAACAACTCATTGAGAGCCAGCCAAATGCAAGTTGGGAACGCATCCGTGAGCTCTCAGCCGAAATTTTTGAATACCGCTGGAAATCGGCCATTGAAAAGCGCGGGGACTTTGCGTACGAAACCAACTTCACGTTTCCGACCTCAATCCGGTTGCCAACCACTTTCAAGACAGCGGGTTATGAAATAAATCTGTTGTATATCAGCTTGGATTCGGTGGATGAAAGCACCAAACGTGTGAAGTTGCGAACCCAAAAAGGCGGCCACGATGTGGACAACGGCAGCATAGAATTGAATTTCAATGGTGGCATTTTTCATGTCATCGAGCATTTCGCTTTTTTTAACCGCCTTTTGTTTATTGACAACCCGGTCAACACCAAACCGCGCATTGTCCTGTACGCCGAATCGGGCGTGATTTTGCGGAAAACCGAACCTTTGCCCGGTTGGGTGACCACGCATTTTGCCGAAATAGTATCTTTTTAAAACACCAAACCCGCTTGCTTTTTGCCCGAGTAAAAATCACGATTCATAAACCCAATAACCGTATTTCCCCAACACATGGAACTATACCTCGATTCTGCCGACCTCAAAGAAATTGAAGGCGCATTCAAAGTGGGCTTTCTGGCCGGACTGACCACCACGCCCACATTCATGCACCGCGAAGGCGTGACCGACCTGGACGGCATGATCGTGCAACTGTCCAAAATCGTTCCGGTGCTGCAAATAGAAGCCTTGGGTGCCACCGCCGAGGAAATCGTGCGCGATGCCGAACGCCAACTGGAACTCGGCCTTGACCCGGCCAAAACAGTGTTCAAGATTCCCGTTTCGCTCGAAGGCGTGAAAGCCTGCAGGATGCTCCGCGACCGGGGCATGATGGTCAACGTGCATTTGGTCTATACCATCCAGCAGGCTTACATGGCCATGACGGCCGGAGCCACCTACGTGTGCGTGCTGGCCGGCCGGATGCAGGACCAAGGCTACGACGCGCTGAAACTGATTCGCGAATGCGTGGAGATGATTAATTATTACGGCTCGGATGCCAAGGTAATGTTCTCGTCGGTGCGCAATACCGAACACGTGCGCAATGCCATTGAAATGGGCTGCCACACGATTACCGTGCCGTGGAAAATACTGAAAACGCTGACCGACAACAACTTCACGACGGTGGGCACGCAGCAGTTTTACGAACATACGCGCCTGGTGACCATGCACGTGCGCGACATTATCAGCGACAAGAACCCCGTGGTGAAGCCGCACGATGAAGTGCTGGATGCCGTGATGCAGATGACGCAATCGGGTTTCGGCTCGGTGAGCGTGGTGGGCGACGATGGCCGGCTGGTCGGTATTTTCACCGATGGCGACTTGCGCCGCCAACTGGCCGCCAATGGCCGGAACCTGATGACCAGAAAAATGTCTGAATTTGAGTATAATGCGCCCATCACCATTCCCGCTGATTCGCTGCTCAAGGACGCGCTGGCGATTTTCAAGGAGAAACAGATTGACACGATCATCGTTACCGATGATGCGCGGGTAATCGGGATGCTCGACATCCAGGATATGGCCAAGTGGGATTTGATGTGATGCCACACCAATGCTGAAACAAAAAGCGCGGCTTTCTGTGTGAACGCCGCGCTTTTTGTTTGCGGCAAAATAAGATCTTTCAAAAAGCCCAAACCCCACAAGCCGGAACCTCGCCTGCCGGACAAGTTCGAGCTAGGACGCTTGAACTTGAGTTGGTTATTGGTGAAAACACCAACAATGGAAATAGTATCTTGTGCGAATCCTAAGTTGCAGTAAAGACCAAAAAGGCCAACGCGGCGCGGCATGATTCGCGATTCAAGACAAACTCACTTTCCAAACGGCGAATCCTTTTCCTTGGCCATCACATTATAGACCACGGTGTCCATCCAGCCGGGAAACCATTTGTTCAAAAATACTGTCAGCTTGCCTTGGGTGGTCAATACCAGCACTTTGCGGCGTTTGCGCACGGCTTGCAGAATGTGCCGGGCGCACTGCTCGGCACTCATCATATTGTCTTCGTCGCGCGGGGATTCGCCTTGCACCGAGCCGTCTTGGGTAAGGGCGGCGTTGCGGATGTTGGATGCCGTGAAACCGGGACTGGCCGTGAGAACGTGTACGCCCCGGTGCAGCATTTCGGTGCGCAACACTTCCAGAAAGCCATTCACCGCAAACTTGGAAGCCGAATAGCCCGCCCGTGCGGGCAGGCCCCGGAAGCCCGCAATGGACGAAATGCCCACCACCGAACCTTTGGTTTGCAGCAAGTGCGGCAGGCAGTATTTGGTGGCATACACGGTTCCGTAAAAATTGATGTCCATCACTTTCCTGATTACCGCCAAGTCGGCATCCTCAAACAACGCCCGCATCGTAATGCCGGCATTGTTGATGAGTACGTCAATCCGGCCGTATCTTTCAAGCGTGGCCTCGGCCATTTTGCGGTTGTCTTCCTCAATGCTTACATCGGCTGTAACGGCAAGGTTGTCAATGCCTTGCGCGGTCAGTTGGTGTGAGGTTTCCCGCAGGTTCGCTTCATTCCGCCCGGTAATGACAATTTTGGCTCCGGCCTTGCCAAAGGCTTCGGCCAATGCCTTGCCAATGCCCGACGAAGCTCCGGTAATGATGACAACCTTGCTTTTCATGCGGCGAAAAATAGTATGTTTTGGAAAGGCCAAACCGGAATATGACTGGCGCGAGATTCCTATCTCGGCGGCGTTGCTGAACTTTCGGCTGCGGTAGAATAAGAATCTGCCCGCAAGGGCGGCACGAGATAGGAATCTCGCGTCAGTGTTAGGCTCCTCTTTTTCACCCCTCCCGGCAGGGGAGGAGTCGAGGGCGGGGTCTCTCAATTTAACCCGCTACGCCTGAGCAGTGCCTTGGGCGAGGGCTCCTGCCCACGAAAACGCTTGTAGAGCGTCATGGGCGGCTCGCTGCCACCCTTAGACAACACATTGTCGCTGAACGACTGCGCAACTTCCCTATCGAAAATACCGCGTTCCTGAAAATAGGCAAATGCATCGGCATCCAGCACTTCGGCCCATTTGTAGCTGTAATACCCCGCCGAATACCCGCCCGCAAAAATGTGCGAGAAAGCCACGCTGCTGTTAATCCCATCCGTATCCGGAAACAGGCTGGTGCGCTGCATCACATCTTTTTCAAACGAGGCCACATCCGTAATGGATTGATAGTTAGCGTGATAAGCCATGTCCAGCAAGCCAAAACTGAGTTGGCGCATGGTCATGTAACCTTCCATGAAGTTGGCACTGGCTTTGATTTTGTCAATCAGTTCCTGCGGAATCGGTTCGTTGGTCTGGTAGTGGCGGGCAAACAAATCCAACGCTTCCTTTTCGTAGCACCAATTTTCCATGATTTGCGAGGGCAGTTCCACGAAGTCCCAGAATACACTCGTCCCCGATGTGCCGCCGTATCTGCACTGCGACAGCATTCCGTGCAGCGCGTGGCCAAATTCGTGGAAAAGCGTGGTCACCTCGTCAAAAGTGAGCAGCGACGGCTTGGTTTCGGTGGGCTTGGTGAAGTTGCAGACATTGGAAATGTGCGGCCTCACATCCTTGCCGCCGGTTATCCGCTGGTCGCGGTAGCCGGTCATCCACGCGCCGTTCTGCTTGCTTTCGCGCGGAAAAAAATCGGCGTAGAACACGGAGACAAAATTTCCTTTCTCATCCGTCACCTCATAAGCCGTCACCTCCGGATGATACACCGGAATCCGGTTGTTTTCCTTGAAATGCAGACCGTAGAGTTTGCCAGCCACCGTAAAAACGCCGTTTACCACATTTTCCAGCTTGAAATACGGCTTCAGCATTTCGCTGTCAATCGCGTATTTTTCCTTTTTCAGTTTTTCCGAATAGAAAGCGTAATCCCAGCGTTCCAACCTGTCATCTTCAAATCCGTTTTTCCTCGCGTATTCGGTCAGTTCCCGCATCTGCTTTTCGGCAACCGGCTTGGCGTGGCCCAGCATTTCCTCCAGAAATCCGGTCACCTTCTCCGGCGATTCGGCCATGCGTTCTTCCAGCACAAAATGCGCGTGCGATGCATAACCGAGCAGTTTGGCCCGCTGGTGGCGCAAGGCCACGATTTGCTTCACGTTGGCTTGGTTGTCGTTCTTATCGCCGTGAAACGAACGCGAATTGAACGCCAAAGCCAGTTTTTTGCGCAATTCGCGGTTCTCGCTGTACGTCATGAACGGCAGGTAGCTCGGAGCCTGCAACGTGAAAACCCAGCCTTGCCTGCCTTTTTCCTTGGCTGTCATTCGGGCGGCCTCCCGCACAAAATCAGGTAGCCCGGCCAAGTCTTTTTCACCGGTTATTTCCAGTTCGTAGTCATTGGTGGCATTCAGCACATTCTCGCCGAACTGCACACCCAATTGCGAAAGCTGCTTGTCTATTTCGCGCAGCTTTTCCTTGTCCGCCGCGTTCAAATTGGCTCCATTGCGCGAAAAACCCTTGTATGTTTTTTCCAGCAATGTGCGGCTTTCCGCGTCCAGTTCCAGCGTTTCCCGGCTATCATACACCTGTTTGATGCGTCGGAACAGTTGTTCGTTCAGCCGGATATCGTTGCCGTATTCCGAAAGCATCGGCGAGGCTTCTTTCACGATTTTCTGTAATTCGGGGTTGGTTTCGGCAGCGTTCAGGTTAAACATCACCGTCGAAACACGGTCGGCCAGTGCGCCACTCGCGTCCAACGCCGCAATTGTGTTTTCAAAAGTCGGCTCCGTGGCGGCATTGGCAATGGCATCCACTTCGTTTTTGCCCGCCGCAATGGCTTCGTGCAGCGCGGGCAGCAAATGCTCGTTCTTGATTTTGCCAAACGGGAAAGTTTCGTGCGGCGTATCGAATTTTTGCAGCAACGGATTGTGTGTTGCGGCCATTATCGGTTTTTGTTCCGGCATATCTGGATTGTAAAAGGTTGCGGATAAACGGGTTGTGCGTGTTGGCGTGACCGGCAAAAACAGCCAATGGCTTAGGCACATGGCTGCCAACCAACCCGCTGATGGAAACGGCGACGGGACAAAGATAGTTTTGGAAAGCGAAAAAGTGCTTGCCAATGAAAATAGTATCTTTTTCAACCGCGAAACCCGCCCATGCCGGTTTACCATTCGGCATCCGCAAACACTAATGCCGGTAGCTTGCAGGTTTTGCCCGGCGCAAACGCGGGCTTGTGCCAATCAGGATTCCGGCCGGAATAGTATCTTCCAAAAAGCCCAAACCCGCCTTTCTTACCGCCAAAGCCCGTGTACCTTTTACGCGCAATTTTCATTAGTTTTGGCAACCCTTACAAAACTCCCGAAATATGAATAGAAAATATACAGCCTTACTATCAGTCGTATCCATACTGGTTTCGATTACCCGTCCGCTGCTGGCCGAAGTGCGCCTGCCCAAACTGGTGGGCGACAACATGATTATGCAGCGCGATGCTAGGGTGAATATCTTTGGCACTGCCCTGCGCGTGGAACGGGTGACAGTGGTTTTCCTGAACAAAGTGTATGCCGCCCTGCCCGACGAACACGGCCAATGGATTGTGGCCTTGCCCGCGCTGCCCGCCGGTGGCCCCTACGAAATGGAAATCTTCGGCAAAAACACGCTCAAAATCAGGAACATCCTCATCGGCGACGTGTGGCTGGCCTCCGGCCAATCGAACATGGAATGGACGCTGGCCGATACGGTGACCAACCACAAAATGGAAATCGCCAATGCCAGTTTTCCGCAAATCCGCTTCATTGACGTTGAAAACGCCATTGCCGCCCAGCCGCAGCGCGATTTCAAGTCGGCGGGCTGGCAGGATTGCACACCGCGAACGGCGGGCAGGTTTTCGGCGGCGGCCTATTTTTTCGCCCGCCAACTGCACCAGCAATACAACGTTCCGGTGGGCATAATCCAATCGGCTTGGGGTGGCACGCCCGCCGAAGCGTGGATGAGTGCCGCCACGCTGAAACAGTTTCCCGAATTCAAGCCGCTGGTGGAGAAAACGGAAAAAAGCACGGCCAACCTGAACGAGCTGCGCGTGGAATATGCCAAAAAGCTGGATGTTTGGCAACTGGCAACGCCCAAAACCGACCGTGGATACGATGCCGACAAGCCGTGGTACGGCAAAAAACTCAAGGACAAGGATTGGCCGGTGATGCAACTGCCCTGCTACTGGGAATCGGCCCGGCTTTACGGCTACAATGGCGCGGTTTGGTTCCGGCGCGAAATAGACGTGCCGCGATCTGAGGCGGGCCAGCCGCTGACGCTGCACCTTGGCAAGATTGATGATGAGGACATTACGTGGTTCAACGGCGTGCAGGTGGGCCAGACCAAAGGCAGTGGCAAACTGCGCAAATACACGGTTCCGGGAAATCTGGTGAAACGGGGCAAGAACGTGATTGCCATCCGCGCCAACGACACGTATGGCAACGGCGGAATCTGGGGCGATGCCAAGGACTTGCGCGTGCAATCCCCGTTTTTCTCGGCTTCGCTGGCGGGTGAGTGGAAATTCCGCACTGCCGTGAATGTAAGCCAGTTGCCCAAGCCGCCCGCCGAACTGCGCGACGAAAATGCGCCGGGCGTACTGTTCAATGGCATGGTTGCACCGCTGGTTCCCTACACACTCAAGGGCGTAATCTGGTACCAAGGCGAAGCCAATGCCGGGCGTGCCTACCAGTACCGCAACCTTTTTCCGGCCCTGATCCGCGATTGGCGGGCGGCGTGGAAACAGAAGGATGAATTTGCGTTCCTGTTCGTGCAACTGGCCAATTTCAAGCCCGCTGAGCCGCAACCCACTGACAGTGAGTGGGCTGAATTGCGCGAAGCCCAACTGTTTGCCCTCAACGAACCCAAAACCGGCATGGCCGTTGCCATGGATATCGGCGAGGCGGCCAATATCCATCCGAAAAACAAACTGGATGTGGGCAGGCGGCTGGCGTTGGCAGCCCGCAAAATAGCGTATCAGGATACGGCGGCCGGGGAGTGTTCCGGGCCGGTTTACAAGGCCATGTCCGTTGAGTCGGACCGGGTGCGGTTGCTTTTCGATTACGTTGCCGAAGGTTTGGCGGCCAAAAATGGCGCGTTACGGCAATTTGCCATTGCCGGGGCCGACAAGAAATTTGTGTGGGCCAATGCGCATATCGAGCAGAATACGGTGGTGGTCTGGTCGCCGGAGGTGCCTAAGCCGGTGGCCGTCCGCTATGCCTGGGCCGATAATCCGGAAGGCTGCAACCTCTACAACAGTGCCGGCCTGCCCGCCCCGCCTTTCCGCACCGACCAGTGGCCGGGTCTCACGTTCAATGTGAAATGACGGGGTAAATGTAGCCGGACTTTCCAAGTCCGGCGGCTAACCCGCCGATGTCTTAGTGCCAAGCCTGCAACCCGAAAAACCCGTGCTGGCCCGTTGGACTTGGAAAGTCCAACTACCTTTGCAAAACAGTACCTTTGAAAAAGCCCAAACCCCATGCGTTAATCTGTCCGGTTCGGTTGCATTTCAATGGCGGTCATTTTCTGGTCGGCCACCGGCTTGCCAAAGGAAAATTTCAAAACCGCGCAGTTGAAATTCGGACGCGTCAAGGCTGCCTACGATGAAAAGGAAACGGCCGTCAAAAAAATATTCTCGGACAAGGGTTTGAAGGCCAGTCAATCGGCCATTTTGGTGCGCGTTTTCAAGCAGGAAAAGGAATTAGAATTGTGGGCCAAGCCCCTGAAAAGCAGCCAATTCCGACTGCTCAAAACCTACCGCATCTGTTCAGCCTCGGGCGGGGCGGGGCCCAAACGGCGCATGGGCGATAACCAAGTACCCGAAGGCTTTTATACAATCAACCGCTGGAACCCGCAGAGCAGTTTCCATTTGTCGCTGGGTATCAATTATCCCAATGCATCGGATAGAGTTTTGGCGGACAGGAAAAACCCGGGCGGCGACATTTTCATCCATGGTGATTGCGTGAGCATCGGCTGCATGGCCATGACCGATGACCCGATCAAGGAAATATACATTGCCTTCGTGGAGGCCACAACCGCCGGGCAAGCGCGGATACCGGTACACATTTTTCCGGCGCGACCCGGAAGCCTGGCTTGGGGAAAACTGCGCATCCTGCACCGGAAAGATGCCGGAATGCTGGCCTTTTGGCAAAACCTGCAAACCGGCCACGATGCTTTCGGGAAGTCGCACACGCTGCCGCGCATCACCGTGGATGCCAAGGGTTTGTACTTGTTTGAATGAATGGGCGGGTTTGGCCTTTTGGAAACATACTGTTTTTTGCGGGTGGCCTATCTTCCACAAAAAAAGCCTTTCCCAATATTGGGAAAGGCTTTTTTTAGGGCTTTGCTTTTGTCATGCTTTATTTCTGTTTCTGCGGTCGCCGAGCTTGAAATACAAGCCCACATCGAAGTTCCAGAACTTGCTGACCGGCTTGGTTTCAATGGAGCTGCCGGGAGCACCCGGAATCGTGATGTTATTCTTGTCGCCCGAGCCAAAAAGGGCGTTGTATTGCACCTGCCCGAAAATGCCCACCGGCCCCACTTCCAGTTCCAAACCTACTTTGGGAGCCGCACCGAAATACCATTTCTTATTGCCCGAATCGGTACGGTCGTAGTTTTGCGACGGGCTGTTGTAGCGCACAATGTCGCGGGTGTTGTACATGCCCACATCCACGCCGATGTACGGCCGCACGGTTTCGCCAAAACGGTAATCAAACGTGACCAATGCCGGGATGATAACATTGCCGTACGATACGTTATACTCTTGGCCGCCAATATTTTGCACAGTGGCCTTGCTGAAACTCTGCGGATACGCCTTGACGTTGATACCGGCCGCAAAACGGTCGCCGATGAGGGCTTTGGCAAAAATACCGCCGCCCCACTTGCCTTGCTCGGCATTGTTGAGGCGCGATGCGTGTGCACCAATCAGGAATTGGGCGTTTGCCTGGGAGGCGGCGCAGATGAACGCGGCCAGAATGATGAGTTTTTTCATGGTGTGGTTTTCAAAGTTTTGGGAAAGAATAAAGTGTACGAACCTAAAAAGAGCAAGAACCGAACCACGGCCAAAGCCGCCATTCCGAGCATTGGACGTTTGTGGAACGGGTATTTTTTTGCCCGTTTCCGCCACCATCCGTTTCGGGAATTGCCTCACGCGGAAACCGTCCGCAAAACGGATTTGGTTTGTACGGCGGGTTTTGGCTTTCTTTGGGATACTATTTTTCGCCATCCGGGGTTCGGGGTCTTTTCCCGCGCCTCCTTTCCCGTAACCTTACCCTGACTCATGACCGAAATCCCGAAAACCATGTTCTCCCTCCAAGGCAAAACCGCCGTCATTACCGGTGGCGGCAGTGGCATTGGCCAATCCGTTGCCCGCACATTTGCCCGGCAAGGTGCCGAAATCGTGATTCTGGACCTGAACGAAACCGGAGCCAGCCAGACGGTAGCCGAAATAATCAAGAACGGCGGCAAGGCGGTTTTTTACCGTTGCGACGTATCAGACCAAGCGGAAACCGGCCGGGTTTTCAACATGGTTCCCAAAGTCAGCATCTTGGTCAACAGTGCCGGGGTTTCGCACATCGGCAAGATTGAAAACACGTCCGAAGCTGATTTCGACCGCATTTTCCGGGTCAATGTCAAGGGCGTGTATAACTGTATGCTGCCCGCCATCGCCAACATGAAGCAAAACGGCGGCGGCGTGATACTCAACTTGGCTTCCGTGGTTTCGTCGGTGGGCATTGCCGACCGGTTTGCCTATTCCATGAGCAAGGGAGCCGTGCTGACCATGACGCTTTCGGTGGCGCGCGACTACCTTGACCAG
>JAYWIH010000019.1:0-5114 GCA_043789005.1 Sphingobacteriales bacterium | reverse complement strand
AAGACAACCGCCTGCGGCCGCTGCAACCCGAAAACCAGTGGCGGCAGGTGGCAAACATTTTGGTTTTGGCAATGCTGGGCATTACCTTGGTGCTGATTTTGTGGCGCGGCAAAACGATGGGCAAGTAGATGGGTTTTCAATCCACGGCTTGCACTCTACCGGAAAAGGCGGTTGCAGAATAGTATGTTTTGAAAAGGCCAAACCGCAATCCAACTATAAGGATGACAGGGCAGAAACAGGTTTGGCATTTTTCAAACATACTGTTTTCAATCCCTGCTTGTCAACAATACTTCAAACTCCGTTCAACTGTCTTATGCGTTTCTTCTCCGGCAATCCGTCTGCCATCCTTTTCAGTTTCGTTTTTTTGCTGGCCGCCTGTGGTGACAGCCAAGAATACGTGCCCAAGCCCAAAGGTTACAACCGGATAGACTTGCCCGCACACGCCTACCGGGAATTGGATGGCAGGTATCCGTACGGTTTCCAGTATTCCAAACACGCCATCATCCGGCCCGACACGTTTGCCACCGCCGAGCCTTACTGGATTTATGTGAGTTACCCGGCCCTGAAAGCCAGTCTGCAAATCACCTACAAATCGGTGAATGAAAATCCGAAAATGTTTCAGGAATTGCTGAACGATGCCTACAAACTCACTGGCAAGCACAACGTGAAAGCCGAGGCGATTGAGGAATTCGTGATGAAAACCAAACAGGGCAAAACCGCCAACCTGTTTACGCTGGAAGGCGAAGTGCCGAGCCAGTTCCAGTTTTACGTGACCGACACCACGGCGCATTTTTTACGTGGCGCGCTGTATTTCCGCACCGCCACCAAAAACGACTCCCTCGCGCCGGTCATCAACTACATCCGCGAAGATGCAATCCATTTGCTGAATACGCTGCAATGGAAGTGACCCGACTCGTGAAGACACGAGGTGGTTGGTGAAGACACGAACCACGGAACTCAGCCCCCTCCCTTGCGGGGAGCCTGCCTGCCGGACAGGCAGGGGGCCGGGGGTAGGGTTTGTCAGGCGGGCTGTTGTCAATGGCCCGCCGCCATGATTGGCTGGATGCCATCCGCCGGTTTGCCCACCTTCACGAAAAACACGCACACGGCCGCCAGAATCAAGAAAACGCCCGCCTGCCGGATGGCATTCACCGGGTCGTTGCCCAGCCACGATTCGTAGTAAAGCGGCATGGTCAGGTTTTGCAGCATCATCGGGATTACAATGAACATATTGAAAATGCCCATGTACACGCCCGTTTGCTTGGGCGGTATGCTGCCCGCAAGCATCACGTACGGGTTGCCCATCATGCTGGCCCACGACACGCCCATGCCGATCATCGGGATGAAAACCATGGCCGGACTGTCCATCATCGGGATGGCCAGCAGCCCAGCACCGGCCAGCAGCAGCGAAACGCCGTGAATCAGTTTGGGGCCGTATCTTCGGGCCAGATACGCCAAACCGAAGGCCGACACAAAGGCGATGGCATTGTAAAACGCCCCGATCTGGCCGACCAGCAACTCCGCCTGCCGGAAACCCGGATTGGCGGCATCCACGGTGTTGAACAACGACTTGGACAGGCATTTGGGAATGTAAATCCAGTAAATGAACATGGCGTACCAACTGAAAAACATCATCGGTATCATTTGCTTCATGGTGGGCGGCATGGTCTTGAACGCGTGGCCGATTTCGGCAAACGTGGAAGCCACACCCTTCGGCGATTGCTTGATTTCGTCTATTTCCTCACCGGTCAGCGGGATTTCCTTGGTGGTTTTCAACGTCCAGAGAATAGAACTAATAGACACCACCGAACCGATGACAAACGCGATGATGGTGGTGATGGGGATGCCGCTTTCGTTTTTGGCAAACTTGCTCACGCCGAAGAAAATCAGCAGCGTGGGCGTGAGGTACGACAGTGTTTGCCCCAGCCCGGTAAATGCACTTTGGGTCAGGAAACCGATGGAATGTTGCTCCTTTTCCAGTTTGTCGCTGACAAAGGCGCGGTACGGTTCCTGCGTGATGTTGTTGGCCGCGTCCAGAATCCATAAGATGCTGGCCGCCATCCAGACCGCGCTGCTGTAAGGCATGATGAACAGGCAAAGGCTGCAAAAAATGGCCCCAATCAGGAAATACGGCGTGCGGCGGCCCCAGCGGGTCACGGTTTTGTCGCTCATCGCGCCCACAATCGGCTGGATGATGAGGCCCGTCACCGGCCCGGCCAGCCACAGGTAAGGCAGTTTGCTTTCCTCGGCTCCCAGATATGAGTAAATCGGACTCATATTGGCTTGCTGCAGGCCGAAGCTGTATTGCAACCCGAAAAATCCGAAATTCATGTTCAGTATCTGCCAGAAACTCAGCGTGGGCTTGGGAATGCGCATCATCGGGAAGTGGATCGGAGGCCGGAAAATTTCGCTTTCCCAAATCTATGCAATTCCTTCCCGAAATAAAACAAAACGAGAATCGGTGGGTTTGGGCATTTGAAAAGATACTATTTTTGGATGCGGAATCGGGAATGCGAAGTGTTTGCTGAACGCTGGAAGCAGAATATTCGTAGCAAATTCGGCGTATTTGGGTTTTTAAAAAATACCCTAACACGCCGGTCTGTGTGTCACAGACCGGAAAGGTGGCACAACAACGTTCTGTGTGCTACAGACCGAGAATAATGGGCTGCCTACAGATGAAATAAGTAATTTTAAATAAAAAAAATATGTGCTTCAAAGCCATTTGCGCTATTTTGCTTCTCTCGTGTTGTCACACTCAGGAAAAGCAAACCCCAACACAAAGTATAGAATTATTTAACCATAAGGTGAGTCTTCAACTACCTTTGGATTGGATAGATATGGGTAATAAGATTTTCACAGACGAGCCCGGATATACAACATTCTGTCATTTATTAGGTAATCCAGACACCACTTTCTATCTTGTTTCAAAATTACATAGTTTCAAAAGCAATATTGAGGCAATTAGAAAAAAGCCTGATATGAAATCGATTATACAATGGCAAAGCAGTTATATCAGAAATACAATGCCAGAAGTGCAGGTAATAGATAGTAACTATATTAATATCCACAATCATACTTTTTTTTATATTGATTATTTGAGTTCAGAAAGCAAAACGCGCAAAATTATCAGTTTTGACGATGATAAAGCACTGATTATTGATATTACGGCTAAGAAAGCTATTCAGGTTGACTTTGATCAGACGGCCAGTGAAATACTTCAGTCCATTAGAATAGAGTGAGTTTCCCGATAACTGGCGCAAGCCTCCGGCCCCGCAGTACGGCGCATTGCGTATGCGCGGATTGCCAATCCGCTTGCACCAGTTTAAGATATACTATTTTGCCATGCGCCATTTTCCGTGGACTGCCCACTGCCAACCGTGGCCCAAAAATAGTATCTTTGCGAAAGCCCAAACCCGCCCGTTTTCCTGATGCAGACCGAGACGATACAGAACGCAAGGCGCAACTTTTTCGATACCAAAATCGAATTCCTCAAAGGCGTGGGGCCGCAGCGGGCGGCGTTGTTCAACATTGAGTTGCAAATGTTCACCTACGCCGACGTGATCCAGTATTATCCGTTCCGGCACGAAGACCGGACCAAATTTTACCAAATCCGCGAAATGTACGAGGATATGCCATACGTGCAGATTCGCGGCAAACTGGATTATTTCGAGGAAACGGGCGAAGGCCACAAGAGCCGCATCGTGGCGTATTTCGTGGACAGCACCGGCGAAATAGAACTGCTCTGGTTTAAGGGCATCCAGTGGCAGATCAAGAACCTGAAAGCCAAGCAGGAATATGTTGTGTTTGGCAAGCCGCAGTTTTTCAACGGCCGGTTCAGCATCGTGCATCCCGAAATGGAGCTTTTCGACCCGAAAGCCGTACCGGCGGGCGGTTTGCAGCCGGTCTATAACCTAACCGAAAAACTGCGCAAACGCTTTGTGAACGCCAAGCAAATCGGGCAGATGGTGCGGCAAGTGCTGGACCAGGCGGGCGGGCAGCACCTGCGCGAAACGCTGCCGCCCGCCATCATCCACCGCCACGAACTGGTTTCCAAGACCGAGGCCTTGGAAGGCATTCACTTCCCGAAATCAGTCCACGCGCTGGAAAAGGCCAAGTTGCGGCTCAAATTCGAGGAATTGTTTTTCATCCAGCTCAAACTGCTCAAGCAGAAACTCATCCGCAAGGTTGAATATCCGGGACAGGTTTTCAGGAACAATCCCGAAGGCGACACGTTCATGAACGTGTTCTACAAAAACCACATCCCGTTTGAACTGACCGATGCGCAAAAACGCGTGATCAGGGAAATTTACCGCGACATGAGCGGCGGCAAACAGATGAACCGCCTGCTGCAAGGCGATGTGGGCAGCGGCAAAACCATCGTGGCGTTTATTTGTATGCTCATTGCGATTGACAATGGCGCGCAAGCCTGCCTGATGGCCCCCACCGAAATCCTCGCCGACCAGCATTACCGTGGCCTGAAGGAGTTTGCCGAGATGCTCGGGATGCGCATTGGCAAGCTGACCGGCTCATCAAAAGCCTACGAACGGCGCGACACGCACGAACGGCTGCAATCGGGCGAGATGAAAATCATTGTCGGCACGCACGCGCTGCTCGAAGATGTGGTGCAGTTCCAGAACCTGGGCCTCGTGGTCATTGACGAGCAGCACCGGTTTGGCGTGGCGCAACGGGCACGGCTCTGGGACAAGAACCAAAACCTGCACCCGCACATATTGGTGATGACGGCCACGCCGATTCCGCGCACACTGGCCATGACGCTCTACGGCGATTTGGACATTTCGGTGATTGACCAACTGCCCGCCGGACGCAAGCCAATCAAGACCGTACACCGCTACGACTCGCATAGGCTGGCGGTTTTCGGGTTCATCCGCGAACAAGTCCAGCAAGGGCGGCAGGTGTACATGGTCTATCCGCTGATCGAGGAATCGGAAAAGCTGGACTACAAGAACCTGATGGATGGCTACGAAAGTGTGTCGCGCGCGTTTCCTGAATACCAGCTCAGCATTGTGCACGGCTCCATGAAAGCGCAGGACAAGGACTACGAAATGCGGCGGTTTGTGAAGCAGGAAACGCAAATCATGGTGGCCACAACGGTG
>JAYWIH010000018.1:0-20040 GCA_043789005.1 Sphingobacteriales bacterium | reverse complement strand
GGCTGGTCAGGAAGTTGGTGCTGAAATTGTGCCGCTGGTACTCGCTGTTTTTGGGGAACAACTTGTTAAATTCGAATTTGCGCAGGTCGCGGGCGGTTGTCGTGCCAAACATTTCGGGGTTGTACATCAGCCGTTCGCCGCCGCCCGCGCTGCGCCACAAATGCCGCAGCCAGCCTTCGCGCAGTTCGTCGTTGACGATGCGGAAGTGGAACAGGCCCATGTATTTGAGCACCGCATCCAGTTCCACTTTGGTGATGTCTTCGTAGCCGGTGATGTTTTTCAAATCGCCGCGCTGGGCGGATGCGAAAAAGTCGGTATTGTCCAGCCCGATCAGGAAAGAGAAGGCCGTGAAAAGCGTGAATTTCTTCAGGAACACATTGGAAGCCTCGTTTTCGGGCAGGAAATCCTTGAAGTCCAGCTTCTGGCTGTCGTCAATGGACCGGAAAAAATACTGCACGCCGCTGGCCTTGTCGTCCTTTATTTTCTGCAAATCCGCATCGTTGGACTTGAAAAAATCGTAAGCCGCAAACGCGCAGAACAACTCAATGTAATGCGAATCGTTGCGCTGGCGGTTGCCGCCCGTAATCGTGTCGGGTTCGGCTTGCGGCGTAGTGAAATCGTTGGTGGGCGTGCCGAGCATGTAGAATTTCTGGTAGGTGCGCCGCACACTCAGGTCGTCTTCGTAAAACATCATCGCGGCCTGCGAGTTCATGGAGAAATTCTTGGAGTCGGCCACCACTTTCTGCATGGCACGCGAGGATTGCGTGGGCGAGATGAACGAGAAATAACTGGTCAGCAGCGTGGCTCCGATAAACAGTTTGTCCAGCGTCTTGCCTTGGTGCCGTTCGCGCACGGCCTTGTCCAGCGCGGCGGGCATCACCGGTATCGAGGAGGCTCCCGTGCCGCCAAACACCGAACCCATGATGAACAGTTTGGCATTGCCGGTGGCATTGGCGTTGTACAACTCGTCAATGAAGGCCGACAGGTTGCCACCCGGATTGCGGTTAACCTCGTCCACAATGGCGTGGTACATGAGCATGGAACCCAAGTGCGTCTGGGCGCGGTAGCCGTGCTTGAGGTCAAACCCCTGCACGTTTTCGGTAAACAGCAGGTTGGCCAGGTCGCGTTCGGGTTCGGTGGCGTAGCTGGCCTTGGCAATGCGCTGAAAACTGCCCGTGTCGGCACGCGAATAATCGGGCGAGAACTTGTAGAAGACAATCTTGGCCGAAAAAAACGTGTCGGCGTGCGGCGTTTGGGTCTTGTTCTCGCCCTTGGCCTTCAGGTACGAATCCACGAGTTCCTGCAAGCGGGCGAAATTGCCGTTTTCCAAGTCGGTGTCCAACGCCAGCAGGTGTATCTCGGTGTTGTCGAACATTCCCATGGCACACAAGTGCACGAATGATTCCAGGCAGCGCATCCCGGTTCCGCCGATGCCGATGATAAAGTGTTTGTTCATGGATTAGATTGGTGGTTGAAGGGTCTTTCGGATGAAAAAACCCCCCGGATTGCCGGGGAGGTTTGGGCTTTTTGGAAAGATACTATTTTTTGAATGTGCAATGCGGATTCGGGAATGCGGAATGCCGGCGGGTTTGGGGTTTTTGAAAGCTGAAAGCCCCGTCTTTAGCGGGGATACTATTTTGGCACGCAAAATCCGCCAATCAAACAAAGCCTTTGTATTTTACGGCGGGCTTGCTTTCATCAAGCCTCCGTGCAGTTACCCAGTCATCCAATACGAATTTTTCCGTAAAGATATTGTTTTACCCGTACAACCAAATTTTTGCCCGACTTTCGCGATTGCGCCTTTCGTTTGCAGTTGTCGCGCGAATCCGGGAACTTGCCGGCACTATGCCGATTGTAACCGCAACGGGGTTTTGCCTTCTGCAAACATACTGTTTTCCCGTTGGCACACCACACCAATATCCACCCATAAGCCCCCATGAAAACAACCGTTGATGCACCTGCCAAGGAACAGAAATACTTCATCATTGACTTCGACAGCACTTTTACCAAGGTGGAAGGCTTGGACGAGTTGGGCAAAATATCGTTGCAAGGCAGCCTCAAACGCGACGAGTCGCTGGCCGAAATCCACCGCGTGACCGAACTTGCCATGAACGGCGAGCTTTCGTTCAGCGAAGCCCTGCAACGCCGCGTGGACTTGCTCAAGGCCCACCGCGACCACCTGCCCGAATTGGTGAAGGTGCTCAGCGGCAAGGTGTCCGATTCGTTTGAACGCAACCGCAATTTCCTGACTGAATATGCCGACCATATCTTGGTGATTTCCAGCGGCTTCCGCGAATTCATCGTGCCGATTGTAACTGCATTGGGCATCAAGGAGGAAAACGTCTTCGCCAATTCTTTCGTGTTTGACGCGCAAGGGAACATCACCGGATTCGATACAAAAAATCCACTCTCGCGCGACAAGGGCAAGCCCGAACTGATCAAACAACTGAACCTGCAAGGCGACGTGTACGTGATTGGCGACGGCTACACGGATTACGAAATCCGCGAGGCCGGGCTTGCCAACCGCTTTTATGCCTTCACCGAAAATGTGGAACGCGGCAAGGTAATCGCCCATGCCGACCACGTGACCCCGAGCCTCGACGAGTTTCTGTTCGTGAACAAACTGCCCGCCAGCCTGTCGTATCCCAAAAACCGGATGAGCATTCTGCTTTTGGAAAACATCCATCCGCGCGCCGCCGAACTGTTCCGCAACGAGGGTTTCCGGGTGGAGATGGTCAAGGGCGCGCTGGATGAGGACGAACTTGCCGAACGCATCCGCGATGTGAGCGTGCTGGGCATCCGCAGCAAGACGCAGGTAACCGCCAAAGTGCTGGAAAACGCCAACAAACTCATGTGCATCGGCGCGTTTTGCATCGGCACCAACCAGATAGACTTGCAGGCCGCCCAGCAGCGCGGCATTGTGGCGTTTAATGCGCCGTACAGCAACACGCGGTCGGTGGTGGAACTGGCCATCGGCGAAATGATTGTGCTGATGCGCGACATTGTGGAAAAAAGCAACAAGATGCACGCCGGCCAGTGGGACAAGTCGGCGGCGGGCAGCCACGAAATCCGGGGCAAGAAACTGGGATTGATCGGCTATGGCAACATCGGCACGCAACTGTCGGTGGTGGCCGAAGCCCTGGGCATGAAAGTGTATTACTACGACTTGGTGGAGAAACTGGCTTTGGGCAATGCCCGCCGCTGCAAAACACTGCAAGAACTGCTGGAAGTGGCCGATGTGGTGACGCTGCACACCGACGGCCGCAAGGAAAACACGCACCTGATTGGCGAAAAGGAATTTGCACAAATGAAAGACGGCGTGATTTTCCTGAACCTGTCGCGCGGACACATCGTGGACGTGTCGGCATTGGCCGCCGCCGTGAAAAGCGGCAAAGTGCGCGGCGCGGCCGTGGATGTGTTTCCGTACGAACCCAAAACCAACAGTGAGCAGTTCATCAACGAGTTGCGCGGCCTGCCCAACGTGATTTTGACACCGCACATTGGCGGCAGCACCGAAGAGGCGCAGGAAAACATCGCCAACTTTGTGCCGGGCAAGCTGCTCGACTTCATCAACAAGGGAAACACGTTCGGCAGCGTCAACTTCCCCAACATCCAACTGCCCGACCTCAACGAGGCGCACCGCATGATTCACATCCACCAGAATGTGCCGGGTGTTCTGGCCAAAATCAACAGCATCTTGGCACATTATGAAATCAATATCCGGGGTCAATTCCTGAATACCAGCGAAGACGTGGGCTATGTGATCACGGACATCAGCCGGGCGTACAACAAGGAAGTGGTAGCCGAACTCAAGAACATACCGCACACCATCAAGTTCCGGATGCTGTATTGACAGGCGGATTTTGGAGAAACCCGGAATTTACTTTCCGCAAAACAGTATATTAGAACAGTATCTTCCGAAACCGCGAAACCCACCCGTTTCCGGCCATGCGCACTGCCAAACCATACAATTCACCAGATGAATCCAACCACCCAACCCGCCCGTTCCCAGATTATCCTGGCACTGCTGGCGGTCTATTTCATTTGGGGCAGCACCTACCTGTTCATCCACTTCGCCACCGAAACCATGCCGCCGCTGCTCATGATGGGCATCCGCAACTTCATTGCGGGCGGCGTGCTTTACTTGTTCGCGCGGTTCAGGTCGGGCGGCTCGGCTCCGACGGTAAACCACTGGAAATCAGCCATCCTGCTCGGTTTTCTGCTGCTCGTGATTGCCAACGGCGGCATGGCGTTGGCCTTGCGCACCATTCCGTCGGGCATCGGGGCGTTGCTGGTGGCCATGCTGCCCATCTGGATTTTGCTGCTCAACTGGTTTGCCTTCAACCGCCAGCGGCCAAACCTGCCCGTAACGGCGGGCTTGCTGTTGGGCACGGTCGGGTTGGTTGTATTAATCGGGCCGGGCAAATTTTCATCGGCTGCGCCACTCAACTGGGTGGGCGTGGCCATCATCATGGTGGGTGTGGTTTCGTGGGGCTTGGGCACGTTGCTGGCCCCCAAGTTGCCGCTGCACCCGTCGCAATTGCAGGCCACGGCCATGCAGATGTTTGCCGGTGGCGTTGTATTGCTGGTTTGCAGTTTCATTTACGAACAACCTTCACTTGACGTTTTCCAGCAACTCACGCCCAAGGCGGGCTGGTCGCTGCTGTATCTGATTGTGATCGGCTCTTGGATCGGCTTTACGGCCTACGCGTGGCTGGCCCAAAACGCGCCGCCGCACATCACCGCCACGTATGCGTACGTGAATCCGGTGGTGGCCATGGGGCTCGGTTGGGCGTTTGGCGGCGAGAAACTCGGCGGGCAATCGGTGCTGGCGGCGGCAATAATCTTATCAGGTGTAATCCTGATTACCAGCCAGAAAAGATTGAAAAGGGAACCGGCGGGAACGGTAAAATCGTAGGCGCAGGAAATAGTATGTTTTGAAAAGGCCAAACCCGCGCACAATGGATTTATCTTTCGACTCCGACGGATTGCTGGTGCCATACACGGCCGTGATTTCCGATTTGAAATCCTTTAAAAAAACATTTGTCAGCGGCTTTCCGGGTTCAACCACGCGGGGCGGCATTTTCGGCAATTATCTGGACTGGCTCGCAACGTTCAGGTCAAGTGTCTGCGAAGCCGGGTTTTACCAGTGGATTGACGGCAGTTTCGTGACCCGCAAAAACAACCCGAACGATCTGGATATTGTGACATTTGTGGACAGCCGTGTGTTCATCCAGAAAAAAAGGAATTACAGTCGTTGAGAAGCAATGAATTATTGAAATTAAAGAAATTGGACTGTTATTTCGTGGAACTATTACCCAGCGACAGCCGACAGTATTTTGTGTACCAATCGGATAAAATGTACTGGCTGCACCAATTTTCCTACAAAAAGCGAAATCCGAAAACGAATCAACGCCACGAAAAGGGATTTATACAGATAAACTTTTGAAACCATGGATATCGTACACAAAAACCATCTGCAACACGCGGTACAGGATGTGTTGGATCTGCTCGAAAAAGCCAATGCCATGATTGCCCTGCACCAAGCTCAACCGGCAGTCAATGAAATAGCCATGGAAGGCTACCAACGCCAACGGCAACAGTTTCTCGAACAGTTGGCCACCCTGCTGCATGAATACCAAGTGGAAGTGGTGGTACCCAAACAGGCGGCGTAGCAAAATAGTATCTTTCCAAAACACCAAACCCTCTTTCGCCGACCAACTGTTTTTCTCATAGACTGTTGGCTGTGAGCCATTGACTGCCAACCATTTAACCATCCAGCCCATGAACATTTTCTTTACCCCCGGCCCGGCCCAACTCTACCCCACCTTCGAAACGCACCTGCACCAGGCCACATCCGGGCAGATTGGTTCCATTTCGCACCGCAGCAAACAGTTCCGTGGCATTTACCAGCACACCGCCGAGCAACTGCGCCAATTGCTGAATATTCCGGCAGACCGGGCAATACTCTTCACCGGCTCGGCGACCGAGATTTGGGAACGCATCATCCAGAATTGCGTGGAACGTGAAAGTGCGCATTTCGTGAACGGCTCTTTTTCCAAGCGTTTCTGTGAATTTTCAACGGAAATCGGCAAGCAGGCGCAGAAAATCGAGGCTCCGTTCGGGCAGGGTTTCGATGTTTCGCAGCATACTATTTCAGACACCGCCGAACTCATCTGCCTGACGCACAACGAAACCAGTTCGGGCGTTTCAATGCCCGTGGCCGACATTCATTCTTTCCGCAAAAAGCACCCAAGTAAGATTATCGCCGTTGACATGGTTTCCTCGGCCCCGTATCCCGACCTTGATTGGAACTTGGTGGACACGGCTTTTTTCTCCGTACAGAAAGGCTTCGGACTGCCCGCCGGACTGGGCGTGTGGATTGCCAACGAAACCTGCCTGCAAAAGTCCGAGAGCCTGAAAGCCAAGGGCTTATACATCGGCACGCACCACAGCCTGCCCACGCTGTGGAAAAACCATTTGAACTACGAAACTCCCGCCACGCCCAATGTGCTGGGCATTTATCTGCTGGGAAAAATCGCGGAGGACATGAACCGGAAGGGCATTGACGCCATCCGCCGGGAAACGGAAGAGAAAGCGGGAATGCTCTACAACTTCTTGGAAACCAGCGGCAACTACAAAATATCCGTGCAAAATCCGGCGCACCGCTCACAGACGGTGATTGTGGCCGACGCACCGAATCCGGCGGAATTGATGGCCAGCCTGAAAGCAAAAGGCCTGGTGATTGGCGGCGGCTATGGCAGCCATAAGGACAAACAGGTGCGCATCGCGGTGTTTCCGGCCAACAGCGCGGCGCACGTGGAAACACTGATCGGGGCCATGCGGCAGCCAAGTTAGGGATGCCGCAATTGGGGGATACACCCGAAGACGGGCTTCCGGAAAAACCGGATTTGTGGCCGTTCACGGGTAACCCGGAAGGGCGGCGGCATTGAAAATCGCGCGTGCTTTTTAACGGATAACTGCGGGTTTACGGAAAAAGCCCCCGCCTGATTTTCGGCGGCCCATTTTTTTTTGCCGATTTGTTCCGCCCATTGTTGAAAATCTTGGATATTTCCCGTAAATACGCACCTGATTACCAGATTGTTCACTGCAAACCAGACAAAGATGCAACCCGACAAAGACTATACGGATGGCTCCGATGATAAGGAAGAAGCAAGGGAGTACCCGCTCTACAACTACGACTACCCGTCTGACAATAACTCCGGCGACAATGCGGACAAGCCTTACACTACCGATGACGATGCCGATTATGCCACCGGCAAGGAGTTTCCGGTAAAATCCAACAGTGAACTGGAAGATGAAAACGAAGATTTGCGCAAGGCCAACGAAAGCCTGCAATCGTCGGCACGCACGGCCAAGGCAATGGCGGTGGTATTCGGCATCCTGACGCTGCTGAGTGTGGGCTACATATTTTTCTCCCACTTCAGCACCCCGCTTTTTGGCCCCATGGCCGGTGTGAAAAATGAACTTACCGCCCAAGCCGCCGCCTTGCAAGCATTGAAAGCCAAAACGGACACGCTGCAGCGATCCAACGACATACTTGTGGAGCAGCAGCCGGAAGTGGAAGACGGCGTGTTCTTTGAAGTGCAGCTCGGCGCGTTTCAAAACTTCAACCTCGACGAGTACCAAGCCGATTTTGCCAGCCTGCGCCAAGACGGCGACGTGACCCGTAAATTCACGTTCGGCAAGTTCCGCTCGTATGCTAAGGCTGAAAAACTCAAGGACGACCTGCAACGCATGGGCGTTAGCGGCGCGTTTGTAGTGGCCCGCGTAAACGGCCAGCGCACCGAAGACATCAAAGAGGCCGTGCGGCTCAGCAATGCGCGGTAATGAAAGCACCCGGCCTCCCCTAAATCCCCTCCGAAAGAGGGGACTTTCAAACAGGCGGGTTTGGGCTTTTTGAAACATAGTATTTTGCAAACGCGTTAAAAAGGCTCAGTCCGCAAACTGAGCCTTTCTTATGTCCGAACGATTCGATACCGGTTTTTACGGGCAGGAAACCCTGCTTCTGTCGCGCCTGCTGCTTGGCACTTATTTGGTTCACGACAGTCCCGAAGGCCGCACGGCCGGGCGCATCGTGGAAACCGAAGCCTACCTGAGCGGCGACCCGGCCTGCCACGCCTACCGCCGCCAAACCCCGCGCAACGCCGCCATGTTCGGGCCGCCGGGCCATGCCTACGTTTACCAGATTTACGGCCTGCACCACTGCGTCAACATTGTTACGGCTCCCGCAGGCACCGGCGAGGCGGTACTCATCCGGGCGTTGGAACCCGTGGAGGGACTCGAAACCATGCACCAACGCCGCCCAACCGCGACCAAGCCCGCCGACTTGTGCAAAGGGCCGGGGCGGCTGGTGCAAGCCATGGGAATCATCAGGGCAATGGACGGCCTGAGCCTGACGGAGGGCGGCCTGTACGTGCTTCCGGCAACGGCTTATCCAAGTTTCAACCAGCCTTTCGATACCATCACAACCACGCGCATCGGCATCACGCAGGGCGCGGATCTGCCCTACCGCTTTTACATTGGCGGCAGCCGCTTTGTCAGTTTTCCGGTACGCACTGTTCGGCAGGCCGGCACCTGACGGGAACGCATTTTGCAAGGGTTACTGGCAAAAACCACAACTCACCAACAACCCAACCGAATCGTGCCCACTTCTTCCCGACTCACCTACGACAACGACTATTGGCACAGCAAACAGCCGTTCTACGCAAAAACGGAGACCAATTGGCAGCAGCACCCGCCCCCACCCGACGACACGCTACGGCAAACGGTGCTGCTCGTGGGCGATACCGGCCACCCCAAACTGGACGGCCAAGACCCGGTGCTCAACCTCATTGCCGCGCAGGCCGCCCAGTGGCAGCAGCGAATGACGGCCGTATTCTTGGGCGACAACATATACCCCAAGGGCCTGCCCCCCGAAGGCCACCGCCTGCGCGATATTTCGGAACAGCGGCTCCGGGCGCAGCTCGATTTGTTTGCCGGGTTCCGGGGCAGGCTCGTGTTCCTGTCGGGCAACCACGACTGGAACCGGGGCAAAAGCGACGGCCACGAATATGTGCTGCGGCAGGAGGAATTTGTCACAAACCACACCCAACGCGAGGGCGTGTACCTTCCCGCCAACGGCTGCCCCGGCCCGGAGATAATTGAATTATCTGATACGACGGTCATGCTGGTTATCAATACGCAGTGGTGGGTGCAACGCGGTTTCCGTCCGGCGGGGGCGGCGCACGGCTGCACGGCCAACAGCGAGGCGCACGTATACGAACTGCTGAAAGCTGCGCTGGCTGCCCATAAACACAAGCGGATACTGGTGGCCGGGCACCATCCGCTGTACAGCAACGCGCTGCACGGCGGACGGTTCACGCTGCGCCATCACCTGTTTCCGCTCACGGCATTGCACAAAAAACTGTACGTGCCGCTGCCCGTGGCCGGTTCGCTTTATCCGCTTTACCGCCGCCTGTTCGGGGCCAGCGAGGATATGTCGCACCGCCTGTACCGCAACATGAGGGACAAGCTGCGGACAATTTTCCGCACCCACGAAAACCTCGTGTACGCCGCCGGGCACGACCACAACCTGCAATATTTCCACCGCAAGGGCAACCATTACATCGTCAGCGGATCGGGCAGCAAGACCTCGTTCGTACACAAGGGCGGCAAGGCTTCGTTCACGCACGCGCACCGGGGCTGCGTGCGCATGGATGAATTTGAAAACGGTCAGTGGTGGCTGCGCGTACTCGAACCCGCCGATGCGTCGGGCGCGGCCGTGGAGGTATTCAGCAAACGGATTGCCTGAAAGACCTCACCCCCGGCCCCTCTCCTACTGAGAGGGGTGAAAAAAGCCCCTCCCTTACGGGGAGGGAGTGGGGCGGGGTTCTCCCCTCTCGGCAGGAGAGGGGGCGGGGGTGAGGTTGTTCACCCCGTCACGATATGCGAATACTTGCGGGCCACGGGAACGGGCGTTTCGCAGCCGTGCAGGTGCAGTTTGTAGCCTTGCGCATTGCCGGTAACGGTCCGCACCCGGCCCATGTTCACGATGTATGACCGGTGGCAACGCACCACTTGCGGCACGGCAATCTGGGTTTGCCAGCGGCTGAGGCTGCCACGAATCAATTCCTTGTCAGGCTTGCCATTCCGGATGAAATGCACCGTTGAATAATTGTCGCTTGATTCAATGAAAAGCAGATCATGCAGGGATACCGAAATCTGGTCTTTCCCGTTTTCAGCCACCAACTCAATTACGGCGGGGGTTTGGGTGTTTCCGGGGATACTGTTTTCGGGGATGCTGTTTTCCCGCACATCACCTCCGTTGAACTCTTTTCCGGGAATGCTGTCCGCCCGGAGGCCGCCTTGCGGCATGGTCACGGCAGCCGTGTATTTGCGCAGGTGGTACACGTAATTGCCCAGCGGAATGAGGACGCTGGGGAAAATGCCGACCGAGAACGTGGTCAGCAGACTCTCGTACAAACTGAATCCGTGACCCGACTCGCCGAATCCCAAAGCCTTGGCGTACAGGTTGTTGCCTGCGGTCACGGTCATCAGGATGAACAATGTCCAGCCGATGGACTTGCCCACCGTCCAGCGGGTTTCGGCGAAGAATTTCGGGAAAATCCTTTTCAGCAAGACCAAATCAAAACCCATCGCCACCAGCGTCACCAAACCGTAGCCCGCCAAGTACCAAACCTTGCGCGGATGGTGCCAGTTGCCGATGCCGAACGGCTGGAACAGCCACAGGAAGCCGAACACAAACAGCCCGGCCAGCACCGTTGCCGCCACATCGCGCCGCAACGATTCGTCTTGCGGATAAGGCTGTTGCAGAAGGCGGGGCATCATTACGGTTCAGAATTATAAATTCAGAATTCAGATGTGGAACGGACGGCACAGACGAGTTGGAAGATGATTCCGGATGCTAAATTTTGAACTCGGCAACCACTCTTTCCAAGTCTTCCGGCGTTTCGATGCACACGCTTTCCAGGTCGGTAAAGGCCGTTTGGATGCGGTAGCCATTCTCAATCCAGCGCAATTGCTCCAATGACTCGGCTTGTTCCAGGCTCGAAACCGGCAGTTTGGTGATGGCCGCCAGCACATCGGTGCGGTAGGCATACAGGCCCACGTGCTTGTAGAATGTGTGCCTTTGCAGCCAGGTTTCCGGTGCCTCGCCGCGCACGAACGGGATAATGCTGCGGCTGAAATAAATGGCTTCGTGGCGCGTGTTGATGACCACGTGAGCCTCGCCGGTGTCGGCCAAGGTGCGGTGATCCTCAATGGTCTTAATGAGCGTGGCCAGTTCGGTTCCGGGAGTCAGCACGGCGGCCAGCGTGTCAATCTGCGCGGGCTGAATGAATGGCTCGTCGCCTTGGATGTTAACCACGAAATCAAAGTCGCCCGCCGTAAGTTGTAACGCCTCAAAACAGCGGTCCGTGCCGCTCGGGTGTTCGGGCCGGGTCATGACAACCTCGCCGCCAATGTCCTTGATGTGGTTGAAAATCAGTTCATTGTCCGTGGCCACAACCACTTTCGCCAGCGACCTTGCTTGGACCGCCTGCTCATAGACGCGCTGCACCATGGTTTTTCCGGCGATGTTGGCCAGCATTTTGCCCGGAAACCTTGTGGATGCGTAGCGGGCGGGGATGATTCCGAGTATGTTCATGGCGCAAAGGTAGGCGGGTTTGGTGTTTTTGAAAGATACTATTTCTGAAATGACGCACCAGCCGGAATCCTGTTTTTTGAAGAAATAGTGTAATTTTGAAGGAAAATCCCTTTCCCCGAATCCCATGCGACACCTTTCCCGAACCGCCGCCCTGCTGGCGTTTGTCCTGCTTTTCAACAGTTGCCGGCCCGACCGAAACACCGATTCCCCGTCCGGCAGCGACTGGCCCGAATACCTGGGCGATGCCGCCAAGAGCCATTATTCCGTACTGGAACAGATAAATACCGGCAACGCGGCGCAACTGCAAGTGGCCTGGACGTACCAGACCGGCGGCGCGGACACGGCCAACAACCAGACGCAAATCCAGTGCAACCCGATCATTGTCAATGGCACATTATACGCCACCTCGCCGCGCATTGACGTGTTTGCCTTGGATGCCGCCACCGGACAGGAAAAATGGAAGTTCAGCGCGGCGGATTTCTGGGGCGGCAAAAACGCGTGGGCCGGAACCAACCGGGGCGTAACCTACTGGGAATCAAGCAATGACCAGCGAATCCTGTTTGCCGCCGGTTCGTACTTGTTCGCGCTGGATGCCGAAACCGGCAAACCCATCCAGAGTTTTGGCGACAGCGGACGGGTGGATATGCGCAACGACCTGGATTACGGCAAAAAGGATTTCTTCATCGTCTCCAACACGCCCGGCATCATTTACAAGGACTTGATTATCATGGGTATGCGGCTTTCGGAAAACGCGGATGCCGCTCCCGGACACGTGCGTGCCTACAATGTGAAAACCGGCCGGCGCGAATGGATTTTCCACACCATCCCGCATCCGGGCGAGGCGGGCTACGAAACGTGGGACGACAAGGACGCGTGGAGGAAAATAGGCGGGGCCAACTGCTGGGCGGGCATGGCCATTGACCGCGAACGGGGCATGGTGTACGTGCCCACCGGCTCGGCGGCATTTGATTTTTACGGCGGCAACCGCAAGGGCGCGAACCTGTATGCCAACTGCCTGCTGGCTCTGGATGCGGCCACGGGCAAGCGCATCTGGCACTTCCAAACGGTACACCACGACATTTGGGATCGCGATTTGCCCGCCCCGCCCACGCTGCTGACCGTGACGCACGGCGGCAAACGCGTAGATGCCGTGGCGCAAACCACCAAATCGGGCTTCGTGTTCGTGTTTGACCGCGCCACCGGCCAACTGCTGTTTCCCATCGAAGAACGCCCCGTGCCCGCCTCCACCATGCCCGGCGAACAGGCTTGGCCCACGCAGCCCATTCCAACCAAGCCCGCGCCATTTGCCCGTCAAACCCTGACCCAAGCGGATGTAAACCCCTATTCCTCACAGAAAACATTGCTGGCCCAAAAACTCAAAACCGTACGCACCGGCCAAAACTTCACGCCGCCCAGCCGCGAGGGAACGGTGATACTGCCCGGATTTGATGGCGGGGCCGAATGGGGCGGAGCCGCCGCCGACCCGGAAGGCATACTTTATGTAAACTCCAACGAAATGCCTTGGATCTTACAGATGATTGACATTCCGGTGGCGGATGCCAATGATCCGCACGGCACGGCCAAACAATTGTATGCCGCCAACTGCACCAGTTGCCACGGCGCGGCGCGGCAGGGAAACGGCGTGTATCCGGGCTTGCTCGACGTGAAAAAACGCCGCACCGAAGCCTACGCCACCAGCCTGCTCGCCACGGGCAAGGGCTTCATGCCTTCGTTTACCTCGCTCAAAGAATCCGAGCGGAAAGCCCTAATTGATTTCCTGTTCGACAAAACGCCCCCCCAAAAGGAACCCGGCTCGGCGGCGGACATGAAATCGTCCGGCATTCCGTACACCACCACGGGCTACAACCGGTTTGTGGACACCGACGGCTACCCCGCCATCAAGCCGCCATGGGGCACGCTCAACGCCATTGACCTGAACACGGGCGAATACGTATGGAAAGTGCCGCTCGGCGAAGTGAAGGCACTTTCCGACAAGGGAATTGCTCCCACCGGAACCGAAAACTACGGTGGCCCCGTGGCCACGGCGGGCGGGTTGCTGTTCATCGCCGCTACGAAAGACGGGCAATTCCGCGTGTTTGACAAGAAAACGGGCAGGCTGCTTTGGCAAACCACGCTTCCGGCGGGCGGCTATGCCACGCCCAGCACTTACGCTGTTAGCGGCAGGCAGTACGTGGTCATTGCGTGCGGCGGCGGCAAGATGGGAACCAAGTCGGGGGGCAGCTACGTGGCGTTTGCCCTACCCGGAAAATAGTATCTTCCAAAAAGTCCAAACCCGCCCGGAAAACCTGCGGGGTCTTGAAAACCCCGCAGGTTTGCGTGTTCGGCCTTGCACAATCCGTGGCGGAAAAATCTCTTGAACGGTTGGTTTCCAAAGCCGAATCCGTTTCCTTTGCACTTTTCCGTCACAATACTGACTGGCGCGGCGGGTAACTGCCGGGCATGGATTTTTGACATGATTCCCCAACCAACCGCCGCCATCCGCACCTTGTTTCACCGGTGGCGGCCTTACCTTCAAAACTTGATTGCCTTATGAAAATCGAACCCAGAACTGTAGTATCGCTGAGTTATGAGCTTCGCGTGAATGACGAGGAAAGCACCGAACCGGAAATGGTTGAAAAAGTGGACTCCGGCGAACCGCTGGTTTTCCTGTACGGCAGCGGCAATATGCTGGAGAAATTCGAGCAGAACATCAACGGCCTGGCCCAAGGCGACACGTTTTCCTTTTCGCTAAAACCCGAAGACGGCTACGGCGAATTTGACGAGGAAGCCGTGGTGCGGCTGCCACTCCAGATTTTTGAGGTGGACGGCAAACTGAACGATGAGATGTTGCAGGAAGGCAACATGCTGCCCATGACCGACCAGGACGGCAACCAGATGCAAGGCCGCGTGCTGGAAGTGGCCGACGATTCGGTGCTGATGGATTTCAACCACCCGCTGGCCGGCATGAATATGCACTTCGATGGCAAGGTGGTGGGCATCCGCGAGGCCACCTTGGAGGAACTGACGCACAAGCACGCCCACGGGCCCGGCGGCGTGCAGCATTAGGCGTTTGCCGTTAAAAATGTTGCACCACGTAGAGACGTTGCACCGCAACGTCTTTGTTTCCATCGGGATGTTATTTCAATACCGATATTGCCGCCACCAACGTTACGGTAGAGACGTTGCGGTGCAACGTCTCTACCGTAACGTTTCCGTCCGCCGCAAAAACAGTATCTTTTAAAATGCTTGAACCCAGTGTTTGCAAAAGCGGCTCGGAAACTTGCAATTTCCGAGCCGCTTTTGTTACAGCATTTTCGTTGGGACAAAAATGCGGCGTTGTGTCCGTTGTTGCGATGCATCGGGCACCTTAAATATGTGGCGCGAATACGATAAGTTTGAGCAACCATGCACCTGCTAAACCCGTTCCCGCTTTTTCACTCACCTCGCCCAAAGGGGAAATAGGCGCAAACGGGTGCGCCTATTTCCCCTTTGGGCGAGAGATAAACGCAACTCGTTGCGTATGCATGGATGTTAGTAGTAATAATAAAGACAGACGACAACTATGAATTTAGCAATAATAATAAGTGTAAGCGAATACACCGACAGTAAGAACAACTTACCAGGTTGCAAGAAAGACGCAGACTGCATAAACAGCATTTTAAATAAGACAAGTAAGTTTGATGAAATACTTTTTATAAACGAAAAGCTTTCTAGTGGAAAGGTTAAAGAAAAACTCACTGCATTTATTTCCGAACATAAAAGCAAAAAAGTAGAAGAATTGTTTTTTTACTACACAGGGCATGGTGAATTCCAAAATAATGAGTTCTATTATCTTCTATCAGATTTTAATCAAGACAAGAAAAATCAAACCTCTTTACAAAACGAGGAAGTAGACAATCTATTTAGAACATTAAATCCTGAACTTGTTGTTAAAATTATAGATGCTTGTCAGTCTGGAAAAGCATATATAAAGGAAGCTGGAGCCATCACAAAATACTTTCAAAAGACAATTGACCGTTTCGATAGGTGCTATTTTCTTAATTCATCACTGAAAGATCAGAGTTCATTTCAAACTGACGTAATAAGTGATTTTACGTTAAGCTTTATTAATTCAATTAAAGAACATGACACTAGTGAAATTAGATATAAAGACATTATGGATTTTATCTCGGATGCCTTTGAAAAGAATACTTCACAAACACCATTTTTTGTTGTTCAAGCCGACTATACTGAGAAGTTTTGTGTTATAAGCAAAGCACTAAAGGAATATTTAAACAATCTAGACACCTCATTAACTGAGGAGACAGAAAAGAAAGAAGTTGAGATTTCTTTAGTAGACAAAATAAAAAAACAGGCCTCCGAGTATTTCACGAAAGAGCAGGCTATAAACATCGTGAATGAGTTAAAAGCAAAACTTAGTGAATACAAACTTAATGATGACCTAAATGAGATTTATGACTTTGCAATAACATTTCAAGAAAATTATGAAGGTATTGTTAGTAAAAACACAATTGGAAAATGGCTTGACGACAACCCACATGAATTCTTTGCAAAATCAAGTCGTACAAGAGAGAGAAAGGATAGGGCATCTTTTAATTTGCAAGCGGCATCTTGGAATATCAACCGAATTGCTGACGACACGGAATATGAATGGGTAGAAAACGGCTTTGAACTAGAAGTCGAAGTGCCCTTTAAAACAATAGTATTTACATTAAATTCTAAATTCCCAAACATTGAAAGCTACACTGCTAGAATTGTTTATCTTTTATCTAAAAAGCAAATTCGCTTCTTTTACTTCTTGACAAATTTTGAAACCAAGAATTGGGATGAAAGGAAACTAAACAGTAAAATTGAATGGTTTACCACTGAATATCCGTTAAAAGACAGTGACAAAATAATGGAGGGCTTAAATAAAATTTTCACTCAACTCATCGACAAAGTAAAAAAGGAGATAGAAGAAAAATTTGCAAATAAAGAAGCATCGAAAGATTAATTACTACCGCTAACAGGCGTTTGGCAAAAAAGCGGGTTCAGTACTTAATTGAAGCTTTGTTCTTCGTATCAAGTTCAGTGCTGGCAGACAGTTTAGTGCTTTGTAATCGCCACCACCTGTCGCGCGTTTTGAACGCGTGACGACTGGTTCCGAGTCTGTGACTAGCTTGGTCAAAGGCCAAAAAAAAACGCCGCCAAAACAGTATCTTTCAAAACACCCAAACCCCTCACCACCGCACCAAAGCCGAAGCCCACGTGAAGCCGCTGCCAAACGCGGCCAAGCACACCAGATCGCCGGATTTTATGCGGCCTGCCGCCAACGCTTCGCTCATGGCAATGGGGATGGAGGCGGCGGTGGTGTTGCCGTAATGCTCAATGTTGCTCATCACTTTTTCGGGTGGCAAGCCCATTTTCTCGCCCACGTGGTTGGTGATGCGCAGGTTGGCCTGGTGCGGGATGAGCAAATCAATGTCGGCGGTTGCGTAGCCGTTGGCATCCAGGGCTTCCATTATCACTTCCGGAAAACGCACCACCGCGTGCTTGAACACATTCTGGCCGTTCATGATTACGGTTGTGCCGCCGTTGTCAATCATCTCGTGCGTGATCCAGTGTCCGGCGCGGCTGCTGCCGGGGTCTTTCACGGCCAGTTCCTCGGCGTAAGTTCCGTCGGCGTGCAGGTGCGTGGACAGGATGCGGTGGTCGGCATCACCGGTGGCTTGCAGTACCGCTGCCCCCGCCCCATCACCAAAAATCACGGCCACGTTGCGGCCTTCGGTGGTCATGTCCACGAACGTGGACTGGATTTCGGAACCGACCACCAGCACCGTTTTGTACATCCCGGAGCGGATGAACTGGTCGGCCACCGACAGCGCGTAGATGAAGCCCGAACACTGGTTGCGGATGTCCAGCGCACCCGTGCCCGCAATGCCCAGTTCGCGTTGCAGCAGCACGCCACAACCGGGAAAATAATAGTCGGGCGTGATGGTGGCGAACACGATGAAATCCACATCGGCGGGCTGCAAACCGGCATTTGCCAGAGCCATGCGGGCGGCGCGGGCGGCCATGTTGGCTACGGTATCGGTGCCGGGCTTGAAATACCGCCGCTCCCGGATGCCGGTGCGTTCGCGTATCCAGGCATCGCTGGTGTCCATCAGTTTTTCAAGGTCGTGGTTGGTCACCACGGTTTCGGGCAGGTAGTGGCCCGCGCCAGTAATCTGTGAATGGGGCATACGGTAAAATAGTATCTTTTGGAAACGGCAAACCCGGCACACGCTTGCAGGAAAAACTTCCGGGCTTCGGGCCCTTTCCCCGGTTTGTGGCACACAGACCGTTGCTCCCGTGGCCTTCCGTTCTGTGTGCCACAGACCGGGGTATCGGTTCCGGACCGGAATCCGTGGCCCGTGTCTTCACGGGTCGCACCGGGGAGGCAAGTAAGCGAAAAAGTCCGCAAAACGTTTCGTTTCAATCCTCACAATTCCAGTTGCAGCCGGATGGCGTAGCGGTCGGGCAGGTCTTGCTCGCTGAGTTGGTATTGGCCGGGATAGCTCAAATCCAGCCGCCGCCGCACGTTTTGCAGGCCGATGCCCGATTTCTCGCTGACAACCTTGCCATTTTCGGGCAGCTTGCTGTTTTCCACGGTGTAAACGCAATCCTTGCCCTGGATGCTGATGCGCACATTGACCCAGGCCCCCGGCGAACTGTTGCTCACGCCGTGCTTGAAGGCGTTTTCCAGAAAGGTGATGAATATCAGCGGCACCACCAGCACATTACCCGGATTGCCCTCGACGGTGAAACAAACGGGGATTTGTTCGTTGAGGCGCAACTTTTCAAGGCTGATGTAGTTCTGCATGTATTCTATCTCCTTGCCGAGCAGCACTTTCGGGTGGTTGGAGTCGTAGATCATGTAGCGCATCATCTGCGAAAGCTTGGCGATGACTTCGGTGGTGTTGGGCGAGTTGGTAAAGGCTAGGTAATACAGGTTATTGAGCGTGTTGAACAGGAAATGCGGGTTTATCTGGGCTTTGAGAAAGCGCAGTTCGGCGGTAAGTTTCTCGTTCTCCACCGATTTCTTTCTGGCTTCCAGTTCAAACCATCCTTCGGCAAAACGCAGCATCCCGACGAATATCACAATGAAAATCGTGATGATGGAATGCTGGATCACGAAGCGTTCACTGTAAAAATAGTGTTCCTGATAGGTATATCCGTCAATCAGGTAACGCTTCAGGTGCACAAACGCGGTGATGAGCAGGGCGAACGGAATTGAAAATTCGAGCAGGTAGCGGCCCAAGTTCTTGCTTGCCAGAAAGCGCGGCAGCAAATAAAAATAATTCAAATAGGAAATCCCCATCATGAAAACCACCTGCACAATGGCACTGAAAAACGCGCTGCCCAGATCAACGTCATCATTCTGGCGGCGGTAAAAACTGATCTGGTACAGGAAAAAGGAAAAGTACACGCACCAAAAGGAAAGGTGCAATACCAAAACCCGATGGCGCTGAATGGATGCCTGCATGGCGGAAACCGAAAAATAGTATGTTTTGAAAAGCCCAAACCCGGTATCCCGGAAAAATCAGGATTTGCCCGAAGCAACCCAAAGCACACGAAAAAAGTCCGGCAAACATAATCCTTCAGGCTGCAGCAACCGGCTTGGCACTGGTTTTTTAGGCGGACGGGCAGGAATACTCGACGGAAAGCCCGTTTTGCGCCGCCAACCCGAAGTGCCGTGTATTCTGGCGGACTGTCGGTTGAAAACGCCCGTCCGTATAATATCCGTTCGCGGATGCGGAAATTGATTTTCATTTGCCAAGCAGTTCTGATCCGACTCCAAAAATCCGGTGCTGGGTTCGGGCTTTTTGAAAGATACTATTTTGCCCGCCAGCCAAAAACCACCCTTACAAAACGCGACCATGAAAACGACTTTACTCGCCCTCAGCCTGCTTTGCGGCATTTGCCTTGCGCAGGCGCAAACCGACAACAGCGCGGCCCGGCCCCGGGGCAACGGACGAATCACGGGCATGGTCATGGATTCGGCTTCGCGCCAGCCGGTATCGTTTGCCACCGTCGCGCTGGTGCTTCCGGCCACCGACAAACCCGTGAGCGGAGCCGTCTGCGACGACAAGGGGCAGTTTGAAATGACCAAGGTTCCGGCGGGCGAATACCAGCTTGCCATTACTTTCCTCGGCTACCGGACGCTGAAAACCGTGCCGTTCACCATTGCCGAACGCGGCACGGAACTGAACTTGGGAGCCTTGCTCATGTCGGCGCAAGTGCAGCGGCTGAAAGAAGTGGAGGTGGTGGGGCAGCGCAACCTGATTGAGGAAAAAGTGGACCGCACGGTGTACAACGCCGAAAACGACCAGACCACCAAGGGCGGCGATGCC
>JAYWIH010000017.1:0-20117 GCA_043789005.1 Sphingobacteriales bacterium | reverse complement strand
TTCGCACTTCGTCCTCGTATTCAAAATGCTGTCTTTCAATGAGTTGTCATGATTTTTTGGTTCAGCAATAGTTAAAACTAATTATAGTCAGGTACTTAAACTTGCGGCAGTGGGCCGTGAACCTGCGGCAGCATCCGGGGTTTGGCCGTTTCATAGCATAGTATTTTGCCGCGCGTGGTTGGTGCGGTGGCGCGGTTTTTTGCCTGACCGAAATACACCAAAACTTACGCCTCCCCATGGACAAGCTATCCATTGTAGTTATTGAAGGAACCACCCGCCAAGAACGGAAATCCATCCATGCCGCCCGCCTGATTGCCGACATGGGCGCAAAGATTCCCGGCGTGTCCATCACTTTCGTGGATCCTTTGGAAATGCTGCTGCCTTACCCCGACGGCAATGACGGGCCAAACAAGATTCCCGCATGGGTGGCGATAAACGAGAAGGCGGATGCCTACTTCATCGTGTCGCCGGAGTACAACCACAGTTTTCCCGGCTCGCTCAAGAAGCTGCTTGACAACGACTTGGGCAACTACACGCATAAGCCCGTGGCACTGGCCGGAGTGTCGTCCAGTCCGTGGGGCGGCGTGCGGGCGGTGGAGGCTTTGGTGAATGTGGTGCGCGAACTGGGCATGGTGGCCACGTCTGCGGATGTGTATTTCCCGAAGGTGGACAAACTGTTCGACGGGCAGGGCAGGCTGCAAGACCAGTCGTATGTGGAGGCCATTGAAAAGGCGTACAAGGAACTGATCTGGATGGCCAAGGTGCTGAAACAGGGCCGCGAGGCCATGCCGCCGGAAGCGGATCAGGCCTGACAACTGCCGCAAGCCTTCGGCTTGTGGTAGCCTTGAGGCAAGCGTTCCGCTTGCGCAGGCAGAATGCCGGCCCGGTTTCAGCCACAAGTTACGCTCCGCTAAACTTGCGGCAGGCGTACTTCAGGCATCCCCGTCCGGGGCGGTTTGCGCACCCGCCCGGTTCCGCACTTTCCACGCCAGCCCAAATTTTTTTCGGGCCGGGAGGTTTTGGCTTCCGAAAAGATACTATTTTTGACCGGTACGCCATTTATCCCCAAACCAAACAAAATTATGAGAAAACTTACGCTCCTGTTGCTATTGTTTTGCTGTGCCGCCTTGGCGCAGAAGAAAACCCTGCCCGATGCCGACTTGCGCAAACTGGCCGACCAGCTTGCACACAAGTACATCCTCACCGACGGGCACGTGGATTTGCCTTTCCGCCTCAAGATCAAGCAGTTCCGGCTGGACCGCGAGTATCTGGGCATTCCCGTGGAGACTGCCGACGGGGACTTTGACTATGTGCGGGCCAAGAAAGGGGGTCTGTCGGCCCCGTTCATGTCCATCTACATACCGTCCAATTACCAGAAGACGGGCCGCGAGAAAGCCCTGGCCGACTCGCTGATTGACATGGTGCAGGGAATCATCAAGGCGCACCCCGACAAGTTTGCCGAAGGCCGCAGCCCGGAGCAAGTGGAGGCCAACTTCAAGAAAGGGCTGGTGTCGCTGCCCATGGGCATGGAAAACGGTGCGCCGCTACTTACAATCCCGGATGTGAAGTATTACCATGACCGGGGCATCCGGTACGTGACGCTGACGCACGGCAAGGACAACCTGATTTGTGATTCGTCTTATGATACCACTTACACCTGGAAAGGTCTGAGTCCGTACGGGCGGCAAGTGGTGGCCGAAATGAATCGCGTGGGCATTATGGTGGACATTTCGCACGTGTCCGACGATTCGTTTTACCAAGCCCTTGAACTATCTAAAGTGCCGTGCATTGCCTCGCATTCCTCATGCCGGTATTTTACGCCGGGCTTCAAGCGCAATATGTCGGACGAGATGCTAAAGGTGCTGGCCAAAAAGGGTGGCGTGATCCAAATCAACTTCGGCACCAGTTTCCTGGATGAAAAGGCACGGCTCGACATTGAGGAGAAGCGCAAGCAGTTGATGGCCATGCTGGCCGCAAAGAACCTGAAGTTTACCGACCCGGCGGCCAAAGAGGTGATGGCACAGTTCCAGAAAGACAACCCGATATTGTTTGCCGACGTGGAGAAAGTGGCCGACCACATCGAGCATGTGATACAGGTGGCCGGGGTGGACCATGTGGGCATCGGCTCTGACTTTGACGGCGTGGGCGACACGCTGCCCGTGGGACTGAAAGATGTATCGCAGTACCCGAACCTGATCTACGTGCTGCTGAAGCGGGGGCATTCTGAAAAGGACATTGCCAAGATCATGTACCAGAATGTGTGGCGCGTGTGGAAGAAAGTGCAGGCCGGAGCGGCCAAATCTTGAATGAGAACAGCTTCTTGTCATTCCGACGCAGGAGGAATCCGGCGGTAATCGCGCACCAAAGCCCGGATTTGCCCGCAAGTCAAGGCCGGATTCCTCCTGCGTCGGAATGACAAGAGGTGGCATCCGGTGGGTTTGGGGTTTTGCAAACATACTATTTTGCCGAGGCTCAAGTAACGACGCTTGAACCGGGCTTGGGAACTGGCGAAGTGCCTTACCCCACTTCAAAGATGCACGCGAGCACCTTTTAGAGTCACGCGAGATACTGAAAGGTACTCGCAAGCACCTTTTGGAGCCACGCGAGGCACTGAAAGGTACTCGTGTGGTACTGAAAGGTTCAACGCCGGTTCTTTGGGTGCCAACGCTGACCCTGAAAGGTTCAGGCGAGAGGCTAAAAGGTTCAAGCGAAACCCTGAAAGGTCCGACGCTGGTGCCGGAAGGTTCAAGCGAAACCAGAAAAGGTGGTTTTGACGTTGGTTTCCAACCGGCGCACCCCCCGTAGGGGCAACCCTTGCGGTTGCCCTGTTTCCCGGCATGGTTGCCCTGTTTCCGTGGTCACGCGTGCGGCATTAAAGGTGACGTTTCTTGCGGATGGATGCCGCCGCAAAACCCCAACGCCCCACCACGTGACCGGGACAACCGCCGACAGAATCCGCACGCGTGACCACGTGACCAGGGCGGCCACAAGGGCCGCCCCTACGGGGGTTATGGCAGATGCCGCGCAACAAAAAAAGGTTTCCGCCCGGACCTTTGCGGCTGATAACCAGCCCGCAAAAGTTTTGGCGGAAACCTTTTGTTCATTTACGCGGCCAACCGTGGCCCGCATTGGCAGGCCGGAACCACTGCCCTGCCCCCGCAACGCGGAACGCCGGACTCAGATGCCCGTTTTCGGGGCCGGTTTTGCGGCGGCGGTGTTTTTTTCAAACCGCTTGCGCAGGTCTTCGTGGATGGCTTTGGCCGAGGGCACGTTCATTTTGGCGGCCTGCTTCACCGAGTTGTAATACGTGAGGGCTGCCATGTATGCCCCGCTGCCCGAAGTCATCTCGGTATCGCCCAGGTTCTCGCACAAGGGCTGCAGCACTTGCATGATGGATGTAAGGTCATAGAAAGTTTGCAGGTCAGTGTCCAGTTCGTCCACGCTCAGGTAGGCCGGGGCAAACTCGGGGTTGCTTTTGGCGTAGTCCATCACCTTTTCCACGAAGGGCTGGGTCTTGTCGCTCATCTTGGGTATCTGCTTGCGTTCGTCGGGGGTCAACGCAACGAGGTAGGGCTTCAGCAAGCCGTTGATTTCCTTCAGTTTGGCAATCACATCGGCCAAATCATTGGCCGGAATCTTAATGGACACGTTGTTTTCCTTGTTCATAACTGCAGTGTTAAATAGTGAAGCCCAAAACCGGGCTGATGGTACAAATTTACGCGGTTGCGCGGGTGTTGGTGCTGCCGTGTAGGGTATGGGGCGATATTGCACGGGTGGCGTTACTGCGTTGGCGGCAAAGACCCCACCCCCGGCCCCTCTCCTGCTGAGAGGGGAGTGTGGCGGTGAGCCTGGCCCAACTCCCCGGTCTGTGGCACACAGACCGGCAGCGCACCCCGGCAAGGTTCTGTGTGCCACAGACCCCGGATGGTGGGATATTTACAGATGGAGTGGATTGCGCGGATAACCAAGGAACCTTTATTTTATCCGTGCCATCCGTGCCATCGGCGGCCATCCGCGATTCAAGACGAAAATAGTATGTTTTTGAAATGCCAAACCTGCCTTGGCGGCTGCGGTGTTGCTGCGGGACTTGGAAAGTCCCGCTACGTGAACCCCCGCAACCGGCTCAATTGTCCTCGCTTGAGCCCCGGCAAAATAGTATCTTCCAGAAACCCCAAACCCGCCCCAAGCCCCGAAGGGGCGAAATCCGCCAGCGCAGGATGAAGCCCTGCGGAAGAGGGGCGTACCCCTGCGGAATGCCCGCACGCCGGGCAAATCATTCTTCCGGGATAGTTCCTATATTTGGCGTTTTGAAACCGATGTTCCGCCGGTTACCGCCACTAACCACCCTGCCACCCCGCATGAAAAACCCGAGTATTCTCCAACGCGCCCTGCCGCATTTGCTGGCCATCGCCGCGTTCCTGATCATTGTGTTCGTTTATTTTTCGCCGGTGCTCGATGGCAAGGCCCTGGAGCAGGGCGACATACTGCAAGCCAAGGGCGCGGCGCACGAAGCCAACCTGCACCGCGAAAAAACCGGGGCCTATCCGCTCTGGACCAACAGTATGTTTGGCGGAATGCCCACGTACCTCATCGCCGCCGACTACCCCCATAGCTGGACTACCAAGGCCGGGCGGTTTTTTGCCAACCTCCTGCCCGAACCCGCCAACTATGTTTTCCTGTACCTGGTTGGTTTCTACATTCTGCTCGTGGCCATCGGGGTGGATGCCTGGGTTGCCGTCATGGGAGCCATTGGGTATGGGTTCTGCTCTTACAATTTCATCAACATCGAGGCAGGCCACGCCTCCAAGGTTATTGCCATGGGCTACCTGCCGCCTATTTTGGGCGGGGTCATTCTTGCCTACAGGGGGCGTTACTGGCTCGGAGGTGCGCTGGCGGGTCTTTTTGTGGGGCTGCAACTGTTCGGCAACCACGTGCAGATTACTTTCTATATGTTTTTGGCCATCGGCATCTACGCGGCCATTGAATTTGGTGCGGCCATCCGCCACAAACGGCTCAAGCCGTTTTTCATTGCTTCGGCGGTGTTGCTGCTTGGCGTGGTGCTGGCTGTGGGGTCGCACGCGTCGCGGCTGCTTACTACTCAGGAATACTCCAAAGAGAGCATCCGGGGCAAATCGGAACTCACGCCCCGCCAAGCCACCGGCGACGACAAGCAGGCCAACACCAACGGCCTTAATTATGAATACGCGTTCCAGTACAGCTACGGACTGGCCGAGACATTTACCTTGCTGATTCCCGATTTCAAGGGCGGCGGCAGCATGGCGCGCGGACTGAGACGCAACTCGGAAACCTACCGGGCCGTAATGGCCCAAGGGGCCACCGATGTGCAGGCCAGGGAGTTCACCGGGCAGATCTCGTCGGCCCTGTACTGGGGCGAGTTGCCCATTGCGGGCGGCCCGGCCTACGCCGGGGCGGTGGTTGTGTTTTTGTTTGTGCTGGGTATGTTCATCATCAGGGGCCGCATCAGGTGGTGGCTGCTGGCTTCGGTGGCGCTGATGGTCATGCTGGCCTGGGGGCGCAACTTCTTCCTCAACGACCTGCTCTTCAACTACGTGCCGCTCTTCGACAAGTTCCGCGCCGTAACCATGACCCTCACCGTGGTGCAGGTTTTCCTCGCACTGGGAGCCTCGCTGGCCGTACATGAATTGGTGAACGCCAAATTTACTTGGGATACCTTCAAAAAGCCGCTGCTCTGGAGCTTCGGACTCACGGCGGGCATTGCGCTGGTTTTCGCGGTGTTGGGCGGGGCGTTCTTTGATTTCAAGAACACGCTCACCGATGCCCGCCTGCCCGACTGGGCCGTAGGCCCCCTGCGCGACGACCGTGCCGCACTGCTGCGCGGCGATGCTTTCCGCAGTTTCCTGTTCATTGCGGTGGCGGCGGGGTTGCTGCTGGCGTATGTTTTCAACAAATTCAACGGCATGGTGCTGGCCCTGCTGCTGGCCTTGGTGGTGCTGGCCGATATGTTTGCCGTGGACAAACGCTACCTGAACGATGCCAATTTCACGGTTGACCGGCGGCAACAGCAGCGGGCCTACATCCAGCCCACGCCCGTAAACGAGCAGATACTCCAGGACACCACGCAGTACCGGGTGTTCAATTACGCGGCTGGCGTTACCAGCGATGCCATCACCTCGTACTTCCACCATTCGGTGGGCGGCTACCACGGGGCCAAGATGCGCCGCTACCAGGACGTGCTGGATAGTTTGCTGTCCAAGGGCAAAATCAAGGTGCTCAATATGCTCAATACCAAGTACCTGATCGTGCCCGACCAGCAGACGCAGCAACCCGTGGTGCAGCGCAACCCCGAAGCCCTCGGCAACGCTTGGTTTGTGTCCGGATATAAAACAGTACCCAACGCCGATGCCGAACTGCAAGCCCTCGACACCTTGGAACCGCGCACCACGGCCGTGGTTGATGCCCGCTTTGCGGCCCAATTGGCTGGCTTGTCCATCACGCCCGACAGCACGGCCAGCATCCGGCTCGTTAGCTACGAACCTGAGAAACTCACCTACGCCACCAATGCCCAATCGCCGCAACTGGCTATATTCTCGGAGATATATTATGCCAACAAGGATTACTGGCAGGCCGACATTGACGGCAAGCCGATGCCGCACCTGCGTGCCAATTACATCCTGCGGGGCATGGTGGTTCCGGCGGGCAGCCACACGGTCACGTTCCGGTTCGTCGGCAACACCTACCGGCAAGGCGAACAGATAGCGTTGGTGTGTTCGGTGCTACTGCTGGCCTTTGTGGGCGGCGCGGCATTCATGGATACCCGCAACCGGCGGAAGATTGCCTGAGGGCAAACAGGCGCGGGATTCCCGCCGACTGGCGCGAGGTTCCTACCTCGTGCCGCCCATGTGCCGAGATTCCTATCTCGGTGGCAGGCGGGTTTCCCGCCCACATGGGCGGCCTCCGGGCTGTGATGGCAAGGCGCAAAACCGACCTTGCGGGGCACGGGGCAATCCGTTTGCGGGCAGGCGTGCCAAGAAGCGGGTTGTTTTGTTTTCGGGTTTGCCAAACTACCTTGCGGGCATGAAAGAAGATAATTCGCAGCCGTTTGACAGGATTTTCAAGGAGAACTTGCAGGACATTTTTCCGGTCGCCTTGTCAGCGATTACGGGGTCGGAATACACCGATGCCAAGCCGCTACCCGCCGACCTGCCCAAAACCTTGTCGCGCAAACCCGATTTCCTGTACCGTGCCAAACTCATGGGCGATACCGTGGTTCTGCACATAGAAGTGCAGCGCAAGATAGATTACCGGATGCATGGCCGGATGCTGCTCTATGCCGGGCTGCTTTACGACAAGTACCAATTACCCGTAAAGCAACTGGTGCTGTACATTGGCGGTGAAAACGGAACCATGCCCGTGCAAATCACCATGCCCGACTTCACTTACCAATACCAATTGGTTGATTTCCGGCAGATTCCCTACCGGCAAATCATGGCTTCCGACAATCCGTCGGTTGTGCTGCTGGCTGTGCTTGGCGACTTCGGGAATGAACCGGGAGAGGCCGCAGTAAAGAACATCATCGGCAAGCTCGCCGAAGTTTCAAGAAACACCGTTGACTTGGGGAAGTTTGCCTACCAGTTGCAAATCTTGGGCGACTTGCGTAATTTAGGGGGTATAATCACTGAACTGGAGCATACCATGCTGGACGAGATCAAAATCGAAGAAACCTCCCTTTATAAGAAGGGTTGCAAAGACAATTCGTTAAAAGCTGCCGCCGATTTCTTGCGTGAAGGGGTGGACCCTGAAATGGTCGCCAGAGTACTGAAATTGAGCATGGAGCAAATTGAGGAACTGCAAAAAGGTTTGGGCAAATGACTCGGGCATAGCCGAAAACCCGCCGACCCGCCAACAGATCCGGGTTTCACAAGCCGCCGCCGCTTGGCTCCGCCGAGTGGCAACCCTACCTGTTCGGAGAAATAGTATCTTCCCGAAAGGCCAAACCCGCCCGCCCCAACACCCGCCGCCCCCAGCCCCGAAGGGGCGCAAGCCGTTAACGCAGGGTGAAGCCCTGCGGAAAAGAACCACCGGTCAGTATCCCAGAAAGTCGCGCCCCATTTCACTACTCAGTTGGTAAATCAGATAGGTCAGCAGCAGCTTGTCCTGCTCGGCTTGCGGGGTGTTGCGGGGCATCTGGAAGTAAGTGGTCTGGCGGCGGCCAGTGGCTTGGCTGCGCAGCCCGCCTTTCTGCACCACGGCCCTCACCTTGTCATTGACGCGGATTTCAAACGTATTGCGCGGCAATATTGCCCGCACCGCCCAGACATCGTAGCCAGCCTGCCCCTCGAATTTTTTGCCGTCCATGGTGTAATCGCCCACCAGCAGGCGTTGGGCGGTGCAGCGCGTATTGATTGGCTGGATAGTCTTGCTCAGGTAATTCATCGAGTCGCGCATTAGGCCGGTAGTGGCCGTGATGTCGTACTCGGTGCCCAATTCACTGTCCTTGAGCAGCACACGGCTGCGGTATTCGCCTTTCAAATAACTCTCGTTCAGCGAGTAGCTTTGCTCATACGTCAGGCGTATGGGCTGGCTTGCGTTCTGTTCCCGGAACGTGATTTTGCGTCGGCGGCTGGCCCCCTTGTAACTGCCAAAGCTTTCCGTTTCCTGCAAGGTGAAAAAATAGTATCCCGGCGAAGTGCCAAACCCCGGCACTGCCAGCGGCGGGCGGCTGAACACCTGCGTTGGCAGTCGTTGGGTCTTGCGTTCGAGTGCGGTGCTGATGCCCAGTTTCAGCAGCCTCGTCCAGTCTTCGGGACTGGTTTCCACGCCGCCCTGCATCTGTCCGGCCCGGCTCACGGTGCTGAACGGCACGGCGACTTTGTTCGTGAAAACCACTTTGCCGTCCTTGTCCTCGATGCGCACGGTGCAGTGGCTCAAGAAATTGCGCACCGGCATTCCCACCGAATCGGCGGCGGTAGTGGTTAGTTGCACCACCTGCTGGATGCCTACGTACAGGTCGCCATCGCCCCGGTTGCGGTCTATGTGCATGGCAGCCACCACGTTGCCGTAGTCCAGCCAGCCACCAGCGGGCTGCCTGAACGTGACCGCGCCCACGGCCTGTTGGGCGGCAAGGGAGGTTTTAACGGTTTCAAGGATACTATTTTGCAAGTCGGGCCGCTGGCTCAGGTAATCGGGAAAGCTCTCCTCACCGACCACACTCCGCACCGCGGGCGGCAGCCGCACCACCTGGCTGATGCCCGTAACTACCGCCGTCCGGGTCTGCGCCGTGGCAGTGCCAAACCCGGATGCCAACACTGTAAGGCAACAGGCAATACTTGCTTTCAGAAACACATTGTTCATGCACGAATCGGATTGGTGGGTTATGTATTGGCTTTCATTTCAAAGACCAGCCGTAAATGCTTTTTGGCGAACCGGCAGGCAAACCATGCCCGGCACGCGGCTGCGCCCAAGGCCAAATCTACTGAAAATAGTATCTTTCGGAATGGCCAAACCCCTTTTTTAAAAATCACTACCTTTGCCCGCACAAATCCTGTCAACCTTTCCTTCACCGCACATTACGCCATGGGACGCGCATTTGAATTACGCAAGGCCAGAAAAATGAAACGCTGGGGCCAGATGGCCAAGACCTTCACCAAGATCGGCAAGGACATTGCCATTACCGTGAAGTCGGGCGGGGCCGACCCCGCCACCAACTCGCGGCTGCGGGCACTGATGCAGAATGCCAAGGCGGCCAATATGCCCAAGGAAAACGTGGAACGCGCCATCAAACGCGCCACCTCAAAAGACGAGGCCGACTACAAGGAAATGGTCTATGAGGGCTACGCGGCGCACGGGGTGGCCGTGCTGGTAGAATGCACCACCGACAACCCCACGCGCACGGTTGCCAATGTGCGCAGCTATTTCAACAAGTGCAACGGCAGCCTCGGCACGTCAGGGATGTTGGATTTCATCTTCGAACGCAAGTCCGTATTCAAAATCGCCGCCGGCCCGAAGGTCAACGTCGAAGAATTGGAGCTGGAACTGATTGATTTCGGGGCCGATGAGATTTTCCTGGACGAAGAGGCCGGGCAGATTATCATCTATGGCGAGTTCACGGCCTTCGGCGCCATCCAGAAAGCACTGGAAGAGCGGAATTTTGAACTGCAAGGCGCGGATTTTGAACGCATCCCCCACGATACCAAAGCCATGAACGAGGAGCAGACCGCCGATGTGGACAAGCTGCTGGAGAAGCTGGAGGAAGACGAGGACGTGCAGAACGTGTACCACAACATGGCCTGAGTGCGGCGTTTGCCGTGGCCGGTTGTGAGAAAGCGGGTTTGGGTTTTCAGGGAGATACTATTCTGACATTATTTACCTAATGTTCAGATACAGCGTATCAGAAACGATTTCATCAATACAATGGCGGTAGCCCTCAAAACTGGCGGGCAGCCTGCCGATATCCTTGAACCAATCCGGCATTTTTCCGGATTCATAAGCCACTATCCTGTATTGCCCTTTCTCATGCTGAAGGTAGGTGATGCCCGCCGTTATGTCCCGGCTTTCCGACCCTCTAGTAAATATCAATGAACTTGCCAGAAGATGGCTTTGCACGTCCAGTCCGGAGTATATGTTTGCCTCCATGGTATCGCGAGGCATATGGTTTTCTCCACGGATACTTCTAACGAGCCTAACAGAGAGCGAATTTGAATCTAATTTTTGTATATCCGAGTCCTGATACATCCGGAATTCATATTCAGGTGCCAGGTGATGGAAACGCCTCAAGTAATCTACCCTTTGCAGTTTACCTTTCCCATCCACTTTCCACACCCTGATTTCAGGTTCCAGAAAATAACAACTGCCGCCAGTCCGGTTGGTAAGCCTCAGGCGCACGATCAGGCCCATCTTGTATGCGGCGGCATTTTCAGGAATCTGTACCAGGTCAACTCCCAAGCCTACATCAAGTTTTCCTGCGGCCTGTTTTTGCCCGCAGTTAGAGAAAAGCATTGCCAAAATAATGAGATTGACTTTCATTCTGCCCTGTTTGGTTCGTGATAAGGTGCAAGCGAAGACGTTTGCATCAGCCACCAGTGATGTCAGTTGCTCACAACCGACACGCGGTTTCCCAAAACCGCAAGAAAGGCATGGCGGGTTTGGGCTTTTTGGAGGATACTGTTTTCCCGGCCCGGTTGCTGCCTACCACACCACCGTATAACCGATTTTGCCGTTCAGAGGCAGCAGCAGTTCCTGCCGGTTGTTGGCCACGGTGCGCACCATTGGCTTTGCCCCCGCCGCATCGGTTATGCTGATGAGGTACGATTTGTCGTCCACCAGATACGAGCCGTCGGGCTGCGGCACAATGTCTTTTCCTTCGGCTAAGCGACAGTACAGGTTTGGCGCGGCTCCCGATATTTTCAGGCTGCGCGTGAGGCGTTTTCCATTGCCACCGGGGCGCGTGGCATCCTGCACATCCAGCCCGAAAATAGTATAGTTGAAAACGGGCAAACCCGCCGCATCCAATTCGTAGCGGCGAAACTGGTAGTTGGCGGCAGCGGCCAACGAGTCTGGCCACGGGGCGTTTTTATCGGGCAGCACGGCCAAGTCGGGGGCATCGCTGAGGGTGAGCACACTGCCCAGCGGCTCGGCGTGGCCATCGCCCCGGTCATGCCACATGGGCGTGGCATCCAGGAAACCGCCGCGCCAGCACTGCACCCACGCGCCATTGTCGAGGTTCATGGTGAAGTGCGCCCCATCAAGGGTACCCACCGAAACCGCGTGGGTGAGGCGTTTGGCGGGCCGCCCCGGCTTGCGCACATCCATGAAGCAGCGCAATATTTGCGGCTCGCCGGCCACAGCCACCATGATCGGGTTCACGGGTTCGTCGAGCGGCAGGGAGCCGAGCGAATGCAATGTCGTACGGCGTGTTTCAGGGCCTTCGATAAACAGCCCGAGGCCGGGTTTCATCCATGCCTCGGCCTTGGCGACGATGATTTCAAAGGCCGAAGCTCCGGCGGGCATATCCACGATAGCGGTCCGCTTGTCGGGCGTGTTCGACCATTCAAAAGGCAGTGCCGTGCGGCTGTTGATTCTGAGCAGGTTCTTGCCACCCGCCTGCATCGTGAATGTGTATCTGCCCGCCGTTTCAACGTTGACATTGCCGGTGTATCTGAGGATGAAGTCATCGGGTGCGGGGCAGGTCTTGCTGGTCAGGTCGGCGGTTGTTCCGGTTTTTCCGGCCTTGAACACCGGATTCGCCTGCAGCGTGTCGCGGTTGTAATCGCCTTGAAAGTACGCGAAACCCAAACCGGACAGGCTCGGAACACCGGAGCCGTAGCTGCGGTAGCGGATATTGCGGAAGGCCACCGGCCCGTGGTCGCCCTGGATCATGAGCGGGGCGGTTGGCTTCTCATCGTTGAAGGCGGCGGAACGGGTGGAGCCGGTCACCTCCACATTTTCGTGGATCAGCATTCCGTTCAGCTTCACTTTCAGCATTTTGGCATTGGAAATCTTGCTGCCGACCGCATTGAATCTGGGTGCCTGGAACGAGATTTCGAGGTGCTGCCACAAACCGGGAGCCAGACACGCATTGGTACGGGGCGGAATGCCTTCGTAGCCTTTGCGGCCTTCGGGCTTGGCATTGTCGTAGCGTTCATAAATGCCGCCGCAGTCGCCTGAGTTGGGCGACTTTTTGCCCCAGCTATCCAACAGTTGCACCTCGTAGCGGCTTTGCAGGTAAATGCCCGAATTGGAACCTTTGGCCATCATGAAATCGAGTTCCACATCGGCATCGCCGTGTTCAAAAGCCGTGAAAATGTTGGTTTGGTTCCGGGCATCGGGCAGGTTGGCGAGTATGCCGCTGCCTTTGGCGGTTTTCAGGATGTTGTTCTGGTTCATGTCGGCATTCACATCGCCCACAATTTGCCAGTTGCCGCCCGTCGGTTTGAAACCGGCCAAATCGCTGAGTGGCAGGCTGCCTGTCTCGCCGCCTTTTTGCTGCGCGAATGCTGGGGCGGAACACGAAAACAGAAGGCAAAACACCCGGATAAATGTCCGGTTCTTGTTGGGAAAAATTGTCATCGGCGCAAGGAAAGTGAATGAGATGATGAAAGCGTTTGGAGCCGGAAATCTACCATTTTTTATGGAACGAATGAAAAAAGTCCACAGACGATAGTCCATAGTCCACAGAAAAAATGGTGCGCTTGGAATAGTATCTTTCAAAAACCCCAAACCTGCTGGCTGGTGAGGATTGTTGCTGACGGTTTGTGGCTTGGCGAAGAAGCGGGATTAGATGCAGAAATGTTCAATTTAGAACAAATGTTGATACGAGGTATAATCAGACCTGTTTCCTAAATAAGTTGCGTTTTTGAGCTAAAAAGTGGCTTTTTGTGCCAAAAATCGGCTCTAAGACTGAAAAGCGATTTTAGAACTCTATTTATGGTTATTCAAGCACGTTTATTTAAGAAACAGGTCTAATATTCAATTAACCACTGAATTCGTTTTTTTTTGCAAAATTGCTGTTACAAACTGAACTTGCGTCGGTCGTTGTATTGCTGTCCATTATTTATCGTGTCGTTGTGCGTTGGCTTTGTGTGTTAAAAAAAATGCAAATGCACCGCCAAAAGCGTTGGTTAATTCTGATTACTTTTTATTTTCTTTGTCAAGTAGTAAATCGCAACAGAACAATAAGGTCGATATTTATTGTCTAACCGTTCTAACCACTTTGCTTTCTCTTGTTCAAGGAATTTTACAAATGATGTTTTATCTTTTTTTGTCTTTTTACTTTCAAGTCTAACTCTTTCCTGAACATCCAAATATATTTCACTCCGTCCTTCTTTAAGTGTTTGCATATTTAGATTCAATACTTCGTTCAGTTGTCTGTTTATATCTGCGTTGCCAGCAATTGAGCTTATTTCTCCTTCAGAATTATATTTAAAAAGTGTTTCACAAATTGGAAGAGTTGAAGTGGGATTGATCGTTAAGTCTGCATTGCCCTTTTTGGCATCACAGGTTTCTTTTATTTTAGGCTGTCCCTTATTACCTGTGCAGGCTCCAAACAAATTTTTGTAATCCAGAATCAAATGGGAATTTTCAGGTTTTGATTGACACTTAAAATGCTCAACTTTCATATACGGTGAAGTATGTTCGGGAATTCGTTTCATACAACAGCAACAAATATGTCCTTGTTCCGATAATAAATTTTGTCGTAACTCTTCTTTGGTCGCCAATGGTATATTGTCAAAATTTGCAAATTGACTAGCTCTGTGTTGAAGCAACGAATTCGGCTCTGCGTTTTTAACTATTTGCTTCATTTTGCTCTTCTCGTAAATAATCCAGTTGTAGTTTTGCTCTAACCATTGCAGGGTCGTCTTCACCTAAAATTTCTGTAAGTTTTTCATATTCCACTTTAGAATTTTCTAAATCTTCTTCTTCAATAGTGTTAAATAAAACGCTTAACAATTTTGCAACTTTTTTATTTCGCCTTTCCACACCCATCATTTCATAGAGTATAGTACTTATGTCTCTGCCGTAATATTTTGGAGTAACTTTTACAATTTCTCCATCTTCCATTATTTGCACATCACAGTTTGCTGGGTCAGCATTACTTAGTAGTTGTGGTGAATGGGTCGTGATTAAGAACTGACTATTATTGTATTCGGCATTCTTTGACAACTCATTAATGCTCTCAATGAAGTTTCTTTGCCAAGATGGATGTAAATAAGTATCGGGTTCATCAAAAAGGAACAAAGTATTTTCATTGTTTACCAATTCTATCAGTCCTCTAATTATAATCGCTTGCTGTTCGCCCTCACTTAATACATTGAACGAATGTTGCCCTGTGTTATCCTCTTGAACAAATGAAAACTTTACTTCTGGCTGAAAGCCGTCAATTAACAGTGTATTTAAGATTTTAAACAAAGTTCTTTCCTCAACAAAATGTTCTCTTATCTCAAATAGTTTTTCTTGGCCTACTATGGTAATTATCAACGATTCGTTTTGCCAAGCTCCTATTACTACATTTCCGTTTGATTTAGATGTATTTCCTTCTTCAATTATCAACGGCGAACCAATGCTATCAAGATAATCAAGAAATGTTTTCACTTCTCCTTTTGCTCCCCACCACTCATTTATTTTGCCTTTACCCCAACTAGGCTTTCTAAGGTTAATTTGAATACTTTGGAAGCCTTTTATTTTTGCTCTATCAGAAAGAAATTGTGGAATATCTCCATACTCATAAGAAAGTAACGTTATCAAAATTAGATTAAACAAAGGCGGCTCAAAATAGAAAAAAGGACGATGTAAATTAGTATTGCCTTTTCTGAAATTAACTGATAGTTTTTCATCGTGTGGTTGGCATATTTTCTTCATTATATCAGCTAAACCGCTGTAATAGATAACAATATTGCTGGGGAATATTTTTTCAAGGCTACCAAACTTTTTCTCAATATCTGTTTCTTTTTCTAAAATATCATTCCCAGTATAAACTTTGTAAAACAGTTTTTCATCTTTCTTTTCAGCGTGGATTTCAACCTTAATGTAGTCAGTCTTAAATTCACTTGTTGTTGCTGTTTGCTCAATGATTTCTTCTAAGCGTAGTTCATATTCAAGTTTAAATCCAAATTTTGATTTCTCTTGAAGATAAGCATCGCTAAATATTTGTGCGACACATTCTAAAATACTTGATTTACCAGAACCATTAATTCCAATAAGAATTGAAACGTCTTTACTAAAGTGAATAGCAAAGTCTTTCAGTAGCTTATAGTTTTTTATGTAGAGTGAATTGATTTGCATTTTCTATGAATTGAATATTATTTTTTCAAATTCTAATTTTGATTCTTTAGTCAGTGTTGAGGCTGTATCTGTTCTCTTCAATTTTTCAAATCTAATTTCTTTAATTTTCGATACAATTCTATTTTGAACTTCCATATCGTCTGGTAAGGGAAATTGAATTCGTGCTAAGTTTGATGTACCAAGCTCTGTTTGTTTAGTAGCCTGAGCAGATTTTATATCATTGACCTGATTTTGACCATATTCGCTATTGAAAACTTCAACAAATAATTCGGGATTTATTTTTCTCTGATCAAGCCGAAGTAACAAAAGATGGCTATCATATAAAAGCCCTTCATATTCTTTTTTGATGTACGTGGCTCTCCCTATTGTTCCTTCTCCTGTTGAGTTTATTAAAACATCTGCTTCTTTTGTTAAATTATTTTTATTAATTGACTTAAGCCATTCTTCATCTACTGATTTGACAAATGACAAATCTATATTATTCCATCTGTTGCATTTTTGATTAAGTACAAATGAACCTGTTCCATCCTTATATTTTGGGCTTTTACCTCTGGACAAATCTATTGCTAATTGAGGGTTTTCTTCAATGCTGGTCAGTGTATATTTCGTGGAATTCTTAACTGAATTAGATAATATTTTGTCTAACCCCCATTCCTGAATATTCATAAAGTCTATTAATTGAAAACCGACTTCCTTTTTGTTTTCTTTGTTTTTCTTAGATATACCTAATTCATCAAACAAATACCTCTCGATTTCATCTTCCAAATCTTCCACCTCGCCTTTTAGTCTTTCTGCTTCGTTTATTTTGTTCAAGTAATTGGTTACGATTTTATCTTGCTCTTCTAATTTTGGCAAAGGGATTTTTTGATTTAAGAACATATCAATGTCCATTCTCTGCCTATTGGTAGTTCCACTACTACAACTTTGTGCAAATTTGATAAAGACTTTGGTTGTTGTGATTAATAATAAGAATTGCGGATTAATCTTTTTCGTGTTTACATCAAACAAAGGAAAGTCGTTCGTTACAATAGCATTATCTAGTTCAATGGGGATAATGCCAAATGCTCCATTTCTCGCATCAATTTTTGAAATTATAAACTGGCCTGCATTTGCACGATATTGTTTCTTCGTACCAATATTTACGCCTTTTTCTGTATCTCTAAGGATAACTCCGTTGTTGTTTATTTTAACGGTAACTCGATTATATTCTTTATCATCTTCAATATTGACAATATTCCTGCTTTTAATTAGAAAATCTCCAATTTTGGCTTGGTCATATTTATTTGAGTAATTAAATTTAGCATCAAGCAAGCCTTGCACACTCCAATTCTCTAAAAGAATTAGGTCAATATATTTTAAGTATGTATTTGCTGTCGCTTGCATTAATACTTGGATTTATTATAAAACACTTCGGGTTCAGAAACTACACCACCAACTATTCTCACTCTTCCAATTTCTTCGTCAGCAATTTGGTAATTGATTTCTTTTATGTAAGTAGTCCAAAGTTTGTTCTGTTCTCGATACGCCTTAAACTCCTTTGCCAAAGGTTCTAACTCATTTTCTATTTGCGAACCTGTACTACTTATGCCCGCCTTTTCTACTTCTGCAATAGGTATTTGGTAATTAAACTCTTTTTTAATTTGGGCATTAATTTCAAAAAATATTATTTCTTCAATTTTCCTCAGATCGGCTCTTAATTTTTTCTTATCATCAATGCTAAGAGTTTCTTTGCCTTTCAATTGAAGTTTGGCAAGAATAGGTTTTATTTTAGGTTCGTATTCTTTTGTGATGTTTTTTTCAGCTTTAGCAGCAACAGCTTTCCATTGTTTCGCTTCTTCCGCTGTAAATTTTTTAAAAAACAATAAACTTGGCTTTACAGTTGCCCCACTTGCAATAAACACATCTTGGGGAATTGATGTGATAAGCAAAATCTTTGCTCTGCTTTCTACAAAATCTCTAATTTTTTGCAAGTTGATATTATTCAAAACTCCTTCTGGTAATACAATTCCCATTCTTCCACCTGGCTTCAACAAATTCAAACAGCGTTCTATAAATAAAACCTCGGTCAACGTACTCATACTTCCCGTTTCGTATAAGTCCAATAATGGTTTGTCAATATTGTCGTTTACTTGTTTCAATGCTTCATCGTATGCACTTCCGTATCTTTTACGGTATTTTTTAATTCTTTCAATATCGGTGTATTTGTCAGCTTCGGTAATTTTTAAAGACTTTTCAACCCTGCTTCCAAATGGCGGATTGGTGAGAATAATATCAAAACGATTTTCAAATATTCCATTCACATTCAAAAGTCCGTCATTATGATGAACTCCACCGTGTCCATCACCGTGCATAATCATATTCATTTTTGCAGTTCGGCTCATTCTTGGGTTAGCATCTGTTCCAAAAATGCAGTCATAACTTAATTCTCTTATTCTGCTTTTTGGATTGTTGATATCTAATTCAGCATTCAGTTTAGAAAACAAAGCGTTTACAGTTTCGTCAACGTCTGCTTTCTTTTTATCGGTTAGTTTTTCGTATGCTTCGGTGTAATAGGCAAGTTTGATTTTCTCTTTAGCTAAATGTATTTCATTTTCAATTTTAGCCCGTACATATTCAAAGGCTTTAATTAAAAACCCACCACTACCGCAACAAGGGTCGCAAATTATTTCGCTTTCTTGTGGGTCTAAAACATCAACAATAAAATCTACAATTGTACGAGGTGTAAAAAATTGCCCTAACTCACCTCTAAATGTTTTACCAAGGAATTGTTCAAAGGCAATCCCTTTTACATCATCCGATGTAGTGAAAAGGTTATAAATTTGCAACTCTTCAACAATTGCCTCAAAGCTGTTTTCCCTTACTCGTATTATTTCCGTTTGTTCAAAAAGGTCATCGTCTTTGAAATCTACTTTTGTTTGTTCAAACAAAAATTGATAGAAATCTTTGCCGTCTTTGGGTTTATATTTTTCGTAACTGGCTTTATCGTGTTTAAATGCTGCTTTAGAAAAAATCTGATTTTCAGAATTTGTTCTTTCGTATCTAATTTTTATAAAAAGTATTTTGCTGATTTCATCAAAAGCCGCTTCAGGTGAAAGTTTATCGTTGTTACGAATAATGTTGTGGCATTTGAAAAGTAGTTTTGAAAACTCGTCTCTTGTAAATGCTTTGGTCTGCTTTAACAACTCGTTTATTTTCTTTTCATCATTAGCAATTTTAGCGTCAGGAATATTTACAACCTCTTCGAGTTTCTTAGGAATTTTTCCTTTTAAGACTTTAAATATTCTTGTTTCCTTTAGGTTGGTTGTTACGAAAAAGTCAGCACCAGCCCAAGATGCATAATTATAACCTTGAAAATAATCTTCTTCCCGAACTGTAATGTGTTCGGCTTTACATTCTACCACTATTATCGGGCTATTGTTTTCTCTTTTGTCTTTTACGTTTTTCCAAATCACAATGTCTGCCATTGCTCTACCTTGTCCACGTTGAGAATTACTCACTTGAATTTCTTGAGCCATTTGTTCCAAGTCAAAGCCGTAGTTATTTACAAGTCTGCAAATATATTCTTGACGAACTTGCTCCTCGGGTTTAAGAACTAACCATTCGTCTTTGCCTTTTAAAGGCACTTTTATTTTATTGTTTTTGATTTCTACTTGCATAATTACTTTGTCGTTTTATAAGCGCAGCCGGTTGCATTTATTTCCACTTTGAACGCACCTGTTCAGATTCATCCAGCATGGTAAAGTCCAAAAACATTTTAATCGCATTTGCCCGGATTCCACCCGAAAGCAGGTTTCGCCTTTTGAAAAGATACTATTTGCCCCCATGCTTCAAAGGAAAAAGCTTTTGAGGGGCTTTGTCACCGCCGGTTGGCCTTCCAGCGGCTCGGGCTGGCGGCTTGTCCGGCGGCATTTTCCGGCTTGGTGGTCTTGGCTTGCAGCAGCCTGCCCACCAGCAACGCCGCGATTTCGGCCTCGCTTTCAGACACTTGCGGCTCCAATGCGTCAGGACTGAAATGCTGGGCGACAAAATTCGTGTCGAAGCTGCCATCCAGAAAAGCGGGGTGGTCGAGCACGAAACGGCAGAAGCCCAGCGTGGTTTCAATGCCCGTAATCCGGTATTCGTCAATGGCGCGTTTCATGCGGGCAATGGCTTCGGGCCGGTTCTGGCCATACACCACAAGTTTGGCAATCATTGAATCGTAATGAATCGGAATGTCCGAGCCTTGCTCAAAGCCATCATCCACGCGGATGCCCGGCCCTTGCGGACGCACATACGTGGTCAGCGTGCCGATTTCGGGCAGGAAATTGTTTTTCGGGTCTTCGGCACTCACGCGGATTTCAATGGCGTGGCCGCGCATT
>JAYWIH010000016.1:0-71900 GCA_043789005.1 Sphingobacteriales bacterium | reverse complement strand
CTCCGCCTCTTGGTTTCCGGTGTGGTACCGGTAAAAGAAGAATCCGCCCACCAGCAAGACCGCCGCCGCCAAACCGCCCAGCAGCAGGTTGCGGTTTTTCATCAGGAAGTCTTCCGCTTGTAGCAGGTTCAGGTTCGGGGTGTCCGTTTCCGGATCCACCGGCTGGCTGACAATGAATTCAGTCTCTCTGGTTTTCTTCGCCATTGTGTTTGGATGCGGTTGTTTTTGCGCCGGGTTTTGCCTTTTCAAAACATACTATTTTCGCTTTTACCCGAACGGGCTGCAAAGTTAGGATAAAAAAGGCTTTTTCACAAAACGATTTCATGATTTCCAGCAGCCGTCAACCGTTTCCGGGACGGATGGGAACAGCCAGTGTCCCGAATCCGGCCAGATCAATCTTTTCACCGCTTGCCAAGGACGCAACCGCCGCAAAGGTGGCCTGCGTGGAGTTGACGATTTCCTCAAAGCCGATGGGCGGTTGGCCACCCGCTTTCAGGAACTGCAAATAGTATTCGAATTGGGCTTGGTGGCCCTTATCCTGCCTGCCTGACGCGGATGAAAAACCCTTGAAACCGTATCCTTCCAGCTTACGGAAATTGTCAAGCACCAGCACCCGCCCTTGCGAATAGACTTCTATCCGTTCCTTGGAATAGCCTTTGTGCCCGTTGGCAAAATAATTGACCGTACCCAGCGAGCCGTTGTGGCATTTGAGGGTAATGGCCACATTATCAGCATTTTGCGCCGGGTGCGTTCCCATGGCTGAGGCCGTCACCTGCGTAATCGGGCTGCGAGCCAGAAACTGCACCAAGTCAATGAAATGGCACGCCTCACCGATAATGCGTCCGCCGCCGATGGCCGGGTTTTGCGTCCAGTGGTTAGCAGGAATGAACCCGGCATTGACGGTGATGACCACATTGACCGGCTCCGAAATATTGCCCAGCAGACTTTTGGCTTTCTGCACCAACGGCGCGAACCGGCGGTTGAAACCCACCATGACCGATAGGGAGGTTTGGACTTTTGCAAGGATACTATTTTGCAGTTCGTCTTCGGTAAGCACTAGGGGTTTCTCCACAAACACATGCTTGCCTGCTTGCAATGCCTGCACGGTTTGGGTGGCGTGCAGGTTGTGCTGCGTGGTGATGATCACGGCCCGCACCTCCGGGTCGGCAAGCACGTCTTCGTAGCGGGTGGTGCTGTGTGCAATTTTATGTTTCCGCGCCGCGTGCGTGCCGCTCACGCCCGACGCGCTGACGATGTGCCGGATGTCGGCGTTGAGTTTGCCCAAGGCGGGTAGCAGCGTCATCTTGGTGAAATTGCCCGCCCCGACAATGGCCAAGGCCGCCCCTCCGCCCGCGATGGGCGGGTTTTTTACAGCTTGCAACTGTACAGAAGTGGACAGGTCAGGATTTCCGGGATAGCGGATAATGGATGCGATGGAGCGGCTTTCGCCGATATTGCCGTAAACGCGCTGGTAATCAGCCAGTTCCACTTCCTCGGTGATGAGCCGTTTCACGTCCAGTTGTCCTTTGGAAATGGCTTGCAATACGGTCTGGAAGTTGCGGTTTTCCGTCCAGCGGACAAAAGGCAGCGGATAATCGGTGCCGCGTTTCTCATACTCGTCGTCGTAGCGGCCAGGGCCATACGAGCAGGAAACTTGGAAAGTGAGTTCCTTCTCGTAAAAATCGGCCCGGCTGATATCCAGCCCAATCACACCGACCAGCACGATGCGGCCGCGTTTGCGGCTCATTTGTGCCGTTTGGGAAATCAGTTCGCTGCCTTTGGTGGAGGCTGTGATGATTACCGCATCCGCGCCAACGTCGCCGGTCAAGGCCATCACTGTTTTGACCGGATCGGCTCCCTCGGCCAGATTGAACGCCTGCACGCCCTTTTCCTGTGCCAGATTCACTTTCTGGTCGTCAAAGTCAAAACCGATCACATTGCAGCCGTTGGCAAGCAGTAACTCGCAGGTAATCAACCCGATAAGGCCCAAGCCCGACACCACAACCGTTTCGCCCAGCGTGGGGTTTGCCAGCCGGATGCCCTGCAAGCCGATGGAGCCGATGACCGTAAAAGCCGCTTCTTCGTAGGATACATTTTCGGGAATGTGCCCCACCAAGTTGCGCGGCACGCACACGATTTCGGCGTGCGGCCCATTGGAAGCCACCCGGTCGCCGGGCCTGAAACCGGTTACGCCTTCGCCCACTTCCAGTACTTGGCCCGCATTGCAGTAGCCCAGCGGCAGCGGCTCGCCCAGCCGGTTGAAAACCGCTTCCAAGGTGGGCATCAGCCCGTCGGTCTTCACCTTGTCCAGCACTTGCTTCACCTTGTCGGGTTGCTGGCGGGCTTTCTGGATCAGGTTGGAGCGACCAAACTCTACCAGCATCCGCTCGGTTCCCAACGATACCAGCGAACGGTGCGTCTGAATGAGCAAGTGGCCGCGCCTGACTACCGGACGCGGCACTTGCTCCAAGATGGTCTCGCCGGTTTTGAACGACTGAATGATTTGCTTCATGGGGTTTGGGGTTTTTGAAAGATACTATTTCAGCCCCCCCACCCCCAAAGGGGGAGTTTCAAAAGCCCCCTCTTTCGGAGGGGGTTGGGGGGAGGCTGCCGGGTTTCGCCTTTTTAAAAGATACTAAGTACCCACTCGTATTTAATTTAACTTAACCTATTCATGTTACCGTGGTCTGTGGCACACAGACCGCAACTACCTGACTGTCAGTGGTCTGTGTGCCACAGACCACGGTGCTTTTATTCTAACCTATTTGTTGCTGAGTACTTATTTCATGGCTGGCAATTGATTGTGGATTGTTGTTTTTTGACTACCGGCCAGCGACGTTTGGTTCCGGTCGGGAAAAGGAATCTGCGGCGAGCGGTAATGGATGTAAAAGAACATGAACGTCATCCACGGAAAAAACAGAAATTGGCCGGAATTGAGGTTGGACTCGAAAAACGGGATGATGAGCAGTGTGGGCAAATAGACGAATTTCTTGATGTCGTACCAAACGTACTGGACAACGGCGTTGAGGAAAAAACAGAAGAAGAAAAACAGGAACGAGAGGGCACCCGTGGTGGTGAGCAGTTCCAGGTACGAGTTGTGCGAGGGCAGTTCAAGTTCGATGCCCGTGTACGCCTTGATGCCGTTGCGGAAGTTGTCGTAACCGAAACCGGTCAGGATCAGGTTCGGATGATTGTCAAGGATGCTCAAAGCCAAACCCGCCATCTGGAAACGCGATTCGCCTTTCTTAGCCTGCTGCTCCGATTTGGCTATCCGGGCATTGATGGCCGATTTGGGGTCGTTGAGCATATAATATGTCAGGCCTACGGTGGCGATGGCCAAGAATATCTTGGACGAGAAGGCGATGCGCTTGCTGTTGGCGATAATGATAACCAGCGTGATGGCCAAGCTCAGATATCCGCTGCGTGAGCCGGTAATGGAAAGGGCGACCAAAGACAATACAGAAAGGGCGATGAGCAGCCGTTTGTGATAGAGTTTGGGTTGGGCGTTGGCCAGCAAATCCAAGCTCGTGATGAACAGCACAATGCTGGCCCAGCCCAACACGTTTGATTTAAAGCCGCCCACATCTTCGCCATAAATATCGCTCTGCACCAGCGGGTTACCAAAAATATACATCCCAATGACCGGATACAGGTAGCAGAAATTGAAAAGTTGCAGCAACTTGAGGCGGGCGGTTTCCTTGTCGTATTTGCGGAACAGGTAAACGATGAAATAATTGATGTAGATCAAGAAGGGAATCCAAGCGGTAATGCGCGAAAGGCTGTACATGAAATCAACGCTGAACGCCAGCGCGTACAGGTTGATGACCAGAAAAAACCACAGCACCCAGCTTTTGCCGCCCCGGAACACGTACACATAATCGCCTGCCTTGGCAAAAAGCCAGATCAAGGAAACCACCACCAAGCCGGTGCGTCCCAGCTTGAGTATCTGGAAGGGTGCGCCGCGCAGGCTGTAGCCGTAAACCACCAGGAAAACATTGAGCGTGAACAAAACCAGATGGATGTCAATCCGTCCGTTCCTGCCATTCCTCAAAAAACCGAAGTAAGACGCGAACATGGATGGTTAATGGATTGCCACTGCGCGGCGGGCGGGTTTGGCGTTTTCAAAAGATACTATTTCACTGATGTTACGCAAAAGTTTATCTGGATTGCCATTGCCAGCCCGTCATTGCGAGGCACGAAGCAATCTGCCGGGTTCCGTCGGCCTGAATGAACCGTTCCCGTTCGGGCGTGTCCGGCCCGGAAACATCCTTGCGGGGCGGCTTTTGGCGCGCCTGCCCGTGGACGGATTGCTTCGTTCCTCGCAATGACGGTTCTCTTAATCACTGCGTAACATCAGCTATTTCAGTTGATAATTCACAGCAAAAACAGGCAACGGCCATCAGCAGGTTTCGTCCTTTCAAAAGATACTATTTTACCGGATTGGTTTTTCGCGCACTTGGCTTAAGATACGCAAAAATTCGTCGAACATTGCCTCTTTTCCAAACTTGGCAATGAACCTGCGGCCATTCTGTGACTTTTCGAGGCGCAAAGCCGGGTTTTGAATGCATTCGCGGATGGCCGCCGCCAAGGCCACCACATTGCCGGGTTCGGCCAGCCAGCCGTTGCGGCCGTTGTCCAGCACTTCAGGGATGCCGCCCACCCGGCTGCTCACCACCGGGATACCGTGCGCTAAGGCTTCGATGTTGGCAACGCCCAAGGCTTCAGTGGCCGATGGCACGCAGAAAATATCGGCGGTGCGCAGGTGTTCATACACTGCCGTTTGTGGCTGCGGCCCCAAGTAGCGCAATTCTACGTTGGGCTTGTTTAAGAAATAACGCTTCAAATCCGCTTCAAATTTCGGTTCCGGCCCCATCACGTGCAACACAAAACCGTATTCGGGCAGTTGTGCCAAGGCTTCGGCCAGCACCGGCAGGTTGCCCACGCGGTAATCGGCCTTGACAAACACAACTTGAATCGGCGCACGGAAATTCCGGTCGGGTTGGTGGATGATGCCCGGCAGGTTGATGGATTTGTAGAGGCGGTGCGTTTTGGCGGCGGGCACGCGGTACGTTTGCATTACTCTTTCCCGGAGGAAATCGGAATTGGTGATGATGAGCCGGTGCGTGCGGGTGGAAATATATTCCAACCGGCTGAAGGCAAACTGCTTGAGCCACTGCCGGCTGAATTTGAAGTTATGCAGCGTGGTCCGCAGGTTCTTCTCATCGTTGATCATGCCCACGGTTGGCTTACCGCTGACGAGGCTGGCCCACAAGCCGGTGAAGGCGTTGTTGTACACGATCACATCGTAGGCATATTCGCGTTGTATCTGTTTGGTTTTCCGGTAGTACACGAACATCCGCAGCAATTGGCCGAGCGGCTTGAGCAGTGGCGGAATGCGCAGGTTTACCTTGTACACATATTGCCGCTCGTGGGTCACATCTTCCGTGAGTATCCTTATTTCGTGTCCGGCATGGCGTTCGTTTATTTCGAGGATCAGGTTGGCGAATTTGGCCGGGCCGTTGGTGATGTTTTCAAAGGCGTTGGTGCAGAAAAGTATTTTCACTGTGATTCGGACGGTTGCTGGCTGGTTTGCCGGGATTTTTGGCGGCGGCAATATATCAAAAAGCGGCGTAAAAGGATGCCCGGGCGGCCAGACAACGCCCGCAGTTCCGGCATACGGGTTTGGCGTTTTTGAAACATACTATTTTGGGTTGGAAAACGCAGGTCAGATATTGTGTGTCAGACCTAAATTGGCATTTTTATAAAGATACTGTTTTTTCCTTCCTTTTCGGCAACGGGTGGCTCGTATCGGTCAAAAGCGCCATTGTTTTTGTGCGCATGAGTGTCTAATTTTGAATCCTGAAAATATATCGGAAAGTGCGAAAGAAAGTAGCCATCCTGCAGCCCAACTACATTCCGTGGAAAGGGTATTTCGACCTGATAAACCGGGTGGATGAATTTGTGGTTTTTGATGAAGTGCAATACACGGCCAAGGACTGGCGCAACCGCAACCTGATAAAGACCCCGGCGGGCGTTCAGTGGCTGACCATCCCGGTGAAGGTGAATGCCCGGAGCCAGAAAATCTTTGAAACCGAAACCGAAAACCAGCACTGGCGCGCCAAACACTGGAAGAGCCTGCTCACCAATTATGCCAAGGCCAAGTGTTTCAGGCTGTATGCCGAGCCGCTGGAAGCGTTGTACTTCTCGGATGGGAGTACGAGTTTGGTGGACATAGATTTGAAATTCATGTCGTTTGTGTGCCAAGTCTTGGGTATAACCACCCGCCTTTCACTTTCCACGTCCATACCCGCCCGTGCGGAGGGGCGCATGGCCAGGATCAGGGAGATACTGGCACACACCAAGGCCGAGGTTTTCATAAACGGCCCCAAAGCCAAATCCTTCATGCCCGATGACTCGTTTGAGGACATGGACATCCAGTTGGAATGGATGGATTATGAGGGATATCCCGAATATTTCCAGTTCCACCCGCCTTTCGCCCATGGGGTTTCCATTTTGGATTTGCTGTTTCATTGCGGGGAGGATGCCAAACGGCAGATGCTGAGTTTTTGAAAACACAGTGCAGGTGTTCTCGAACGGCCAACGTCCTTGCTTTGCACGTAAATTCCTTTTATGTTCCTATCGGTTGTCACCACGGTTTACCATTCCGAACAGTACCTGGACGAATTCCACCGGCAGATTGTCCGGGTGGCTTCGGGCATTACCAGCGACTTTGAGATTGTTTTTGTCAATGACGGCTCGCGCGATAAATCGCTGGACAAACTCCGGGAACTCGGGCGGCGGCATAGCCATGTGCGGGTCATTGATCTTTCGCGCAACTTCGGCCACCACAAGGCCATCATGGCCGGCTTGGTGCAGGCCCGGGGCAAGTACGTTTTTTTCATTGACTGCGACCTTGAGGAATCGCCCGGCTTGCTGCGTGAGTTTTGGGATGCACTGGATGATGAGACGGATGTTGTGTATGGCATCCAGCATTCGCGCAAGGGCGGGCGGCTGGAAAGAGCCTTCGGGCGGGTGTTTTATTGGATACTTAACAAGATGCTGCACGTGGACTATCCGGCCGACATGGTGTCGGCAAGGCTCATGCGCCGCCAATACGTGGAGCAGTTAAGCCGCTTTCCCGAAAAGGATTTTGACCTTTGGGTGCTTTTCGCCCTCACCGGTTTCCGGCAGAAGGGTGTCAGGGTGGACAAGGCCCACAAAGGGAGCACCACCTACACGTGGCGCAGGAAATTCGCGTTGGCCGTCAATACCATCACATCGGCGAGCAGCAAACCGCTGTATTTGGTTCTCGTTGCCGGAATTATGACTGTTTCCGCCTCATTCCTGATCCTGTTTTTCTTGTTTTTCCAACTGTCACTGCAAAAGAAGCCGTTCACGAAAACGGATTTCCTCATCTTTTCCGGCTGGTTCCTGTCCGGTGTGATTCTGACCGGTTTAGGAATCACGAGCACATACATCGCCAAGATATTCACGGAAGTGAAAAACAGACCTTACCAAATCCACCGGACAAATGAGCATCACGAATGAAATCAAAAATGTGTCCGAACAAATGTACCGGCAGCGGATTGCGGCGCACGGCGAATCGGCGAAGGGTGTGGACTGGAAAGACGAACACGCGCAACTGGTACGTCTGGAGCAGCTTTCAAAGGTGGTTGAAGGCAAAGGCCATTTTTCCATGAACGATTTGGGGTGCGGGCTATCGCCATTTCCCGGCTTCCTGCGTGCCGGCGGCCATTCGGATTTCACCTACCGGGGCTACGACATCCTGGAGTTGATGGTGGAGAAGTCGGCCGCGCTGCACCAAGGCGATGGCTGCTGTACTTTCCACCACATTGCCGACGCATCGCAAATGCAGGAGGCAGACTACACGGTAGCCAGCGGAATTTTCCACAACACATTTGGGCGAGTGGGCCAGCCGACATGGCTGGAATACGTGCTAAAAACACTGGTGGCGATGAACACAAAAAGCCGCAAGGGTTTCGCCTTCAACGCGCTGACGCAGTATTCCGATCCCGAATTCATGAAGCCCAACCTGTACTACGCCGATCCGTGTTTCCTGTTCGATTTCTGCAAGCGCAACCTCGCCAAAGACGTGGCCCTGTTGCACGACTACCGGGTTTATGAGTTTACAATACTGGTCAGGAAGTAAGGCGGCGGGTTTTGGCTTTTGCGGGGATACTATTTTTTTCGTCCTCAATCTTGCCCGGTTTCGCACTTTTTTGGTATCCGCAAGCAACAATCCTTGCATTCACCCGATTATCATCCGCAATGGGCTATCTCTACATTCTGTCAACCGTTCTGCTAACCGCTTACGGCCAAGTCGTGATCAAATGGCGCATGAAGCACCTTGATTTCCACCTTCCCGCCTTGTGGCTCGATTGGTTTTTGCCCTTGCTCAGGCTCATCTTTGATCCGTACGTCTTTTCCAGTTTCGTGGCGGCTTTCGTGGCCAGCTTCACTTGGATGGCGGCTTTGTCAGAGTTTGAATTGTCGTTTGCCTACCCGTTCATGAGCCTTGCTTTTGTGCTGGTTGTGATTTTTGGTCACTTTTTCCTGAACGAACCGCTCACGGTTCAGCGGGTGTTGGGCTTGGGTTTGGTGATGGCGGGCCTGTTCATTGCCTCGCGCTGAAAAACCGCACGGGCGGTGCGTCATTGTTGCCTGAAAATGCACAGCGTTTCCTTGGTGTTCCGGTCAACCGTTGTTTTCCAGACCCTTTGCTGCAAGCTGCCGGGCACTTTCGCGCCGGGAGCCACAATCAAATAGTCCAGTTTGAATGAGGCGGCGAATGCGGCTTGGTCGGCTTCCAATGTGCGGTAAGTGGGTTCCCGGCGTTGGCGCATCCGGGCAAAGCGGTAGAATGCCCCCTTGGTCACAAAACTTTTCAGCACGTCGGAATATACCGACCACTGTCCTGACGCAAAGTCCGGATAACCCAGAAGCACAAGATTGAGCCGCGAATCAATCAAGGACAAATGGGTGCCGAAAGACGGAATGGTGCTCTCGTAATGCCCGACCACATCAAGGTAATGCTCTTGGTTGGCAATGATGCCCCCCAAGCCATTGGTGCCCGAAAGCAGTGCCTTTGACCGGGCAATATACTCATCGGAGTATGGGCGGGTTCTTTTGGCAACAAGCACACGCTGGATGCCCGCACCCGCAAGCAGCAGCAATGAGCCAAGGCAAACCAGCCGCAACCTTCCTCTTGCAGTCGTCCATAGGTAATAGAAAACCGTGACGGCTGCAACGTTGAGCAGTGGGTTGCACAAGTTAGAAAATAACTGCCAAGCGTCCACCATGTATTCGCACAATGCCCTGACTATTATTGCGCACGCCAAAACCAAGCCACCGATTGGCACTAACGGATTGGCGGCAAGCAGCTTGCCGAATGTTCTGGCTTTCACTTTGGCTATTGCCACTGTTATTACCACGATGGACAGGGGCAGGAAAAAACAAACCGCTTGCAATACCGTGACTAAGAATATCTTACCCGTCAGGATGAAATATTCCACCGTGAACACATCCAGATAGCTGAAAGCCAGATAATTGGACTCGTGGCCTGACTGCAACGCGTAAAAAAGCACCAGGAACAACCCTGTCAAAGCGGCATAACAGAACAAGTGCATATAATTGACACCTTCCATCCTGAACCAAACACGCACCGCCCAAATGATTGCCAGCGATAGGAACACCACCGGAAAAGTGCTTGCACTTACAACCGGCAGAATCAAAAGCGAATATAAGGCGGCTTGATGCTGTTTCATTAAAAACAGCACTGTAGCCAACAGAACGAATAAATGAATGGTGAAGAGTTTGGGGCTCACGAATACGTTTGCCGCCAAGATTCCCTTGCCGCTCGTGGTGAAGAAATCAACGGGGTAAAACATTGCCGTACCCGTCACAAACAGGCATAGCAAAAGGAGGCATCGGTCGGCGAAAGTGATTTTTTTCAATTGTTCTATCACCGCATTGAAGCCGAGCCAAACGCCGTAAAAACCCAGCGTACTGGTGAGCAGCATCCATGTGGACAGGTGCGTGGTGCCAAACAGGGAGGCAAGGCCGGCGTTAATCCAAAGTTCGTAGTAGTGGTAGGGCTGCACTGCCTCTTGGTGGGGGTAGTAAAATTCGGCCCGGTATCCTTCCACGCCGTAAGCGGATAGGAATTTGGACAGGTCGGCGTAGAATATATTATCTGGATGGGCGGCGTTGCCCCCAAAATATTGGCCGCCTTGGTAAATCAGGCAGAAGTTGACCGAATAAACCATCAGCAGAAAAAAAAGGAGGATAGCCGCTTGTGCCAGCCAGCCGCGCGCCGTTTTTCCGGGTGCGGGCTGCGCACCCGTATCAATACCGAAGAGTGGCCGGGAGCCAAATTTCACTTGCAGGAAAATGCCGCAAACCGGTACCAACATCGCCCATAGCACGGTGCGGCCGCCAGTCAGGAAAACGCCGGTGCACAAGGCAAACAGGGAAAGCCCGGTGAGGAAGGCGGTGAAGCGGCGAAAATGCGGGTATGATCCGGTGGAAAACCTGTGCAAGACCGCATGGCCCACAGCCAACGCGCAAGCCAGACACAGTGCATTATACAAATAGTATCGTAGGAAATCCAATAACATGACCTGTTCTCCAAGACAAAATGAGATGCAGTACTGATTGCACGTCGCCAACCGTATCCGAGCCAGTCAGTCAAACATTCGGTGGCTCGTGGTTGTCAGGCACCGATTTTTTCGTGGGCGTGGTACAAGCCTTGCCGTCTGTCGGACATCTTCTCGAAAATCTTCTCCAAATGTCTGTTGTCCAGGTACGCCGCGTAGTATTCGTTGATGTGGCTGCACACATAGCCGATCTGGGTTTCTGAAAGTTCGCAGTAAAAAGGCAGCCTGACCAGGCAATCAGTGTAATGTTCGGCCCAAGACAATTCGTCCGCTTGGTGTCTGCCTTGGTAAAAAGGGCTTTTGTGAAGCGACAGGTAATGGAAAATGGCTTGGATTCCCGCACGATTCAGGTGGTTGATGAGGGCGGTACGTTCGCGGGCGGTGCGGCAAACCAAGTAAAACATGTGCGCGTTGTTGGTGGCCGACGCGGGCAGGTAGGGAAGTTGGAAATATCCTTTGGCGGCCAGCGGCTTCAGATACCCGTAATATTGGTTCCAGACGTGTTTCCGGCGCGACTGGATGTCGTCCATGCTTTCAAGCTGCGCGTACAAGAAGGCGGCGGTCAAATCGGAGGGCAGGAAAGACGACCCCACATCCACCCAATTGTATTTGTCAATCTCGCCCCTGAAAAACGCGGAACGGTTGGTACCTTTCTCGCGAATAATCTCGGCGCGGTCAAAAAATACCGGGTCGTTTATCACCAGCATACCGCCTTCGCCAGCCGTGATGTTTTTGGTTTCATGGAACGAAAAAGCCGCCATGTGCCCAAACGACCCCAGCGGCTGCCCGTCGTAATAGCTGTCGATGGCTTGGGCGGCATCTTCTACTACAAACAGGTTGTGCTTTCGTGCCACGGCCATTACTGTCGCCATGTCGCAGGCAATGCCCGCGTAATGCACCGGTACGATAACCTTGGTGCGCGGGGTGATGAGCGATTCGATCATACCCGCGTCCATGTTGGGATTCAGCGGGTTACTGTCGGCGAAAACTATCTTTGCCCCGCGCAGCACGAATGCATTGGCGGTTGATACGAAAGTGTAGGAAGGCACAATCACCTCATCGCCGGGGCGGATATCGAGCAGCAGGGCGGCCATTTCCAAGGCATCGGTGCAGGAAGTGGTGAGCAGTGCCTTGGCAAAACCAAACCGTGATTCAAAGAAGCGGTGACACCTTTGTGTGAATGCACCGTCACCGGAAATTTTCTGCGAATGCAAAGCCTGTAGAATGTATTTGGATTCCGACCCGGAAAGGTAAGGCTTGTTGAAACCTATGTTCATTGTGAATGATGGGAGAGTTTTGCATGGCCATGATATGGAACGAAAGTTAATGGTTTTTCTGGAAGGATAAAATCCTGTACAGTTTTTTTGTGCTTCATATTTCAACACCAATCTCTATAGGAAATAGGGTTAGCATATCATGGGTGCTGTACCGTTGGAGGGGAGCAACCATTAAGTATTTTATTTTTGGTGTGCATTAACAAGCTTATTCTCAACGGCTTCCCACGTGAATCGGTTGCCCAGCTTCTCACTGAATCGGTAATTTTTTTTCCGGTAAACCAGTTCTTCAACCAGTTTCGGATAGTCGTCCGCATAAAAACTGTCCAGCACGTAGCCGATTTGGTTTTGCTCCACGAAGGCGGCAATTTTCACCTCGCGGTTAATGATGACCGGCGTACTGACTTGGATGGCATCGTAGATTTTGTTGGGGCTGGCATTGATGTTGTTTTCGTTGATAGGCTCGTAGAGCGACAGGATATAGTCGCAGTGCGCGGCCAACTCCATGGATTGCTGCTGCGTAAGCACGCCCAGAAATTCCACGCGCGGGTGCTGGGCCAGTTGCCGGGTGGGCTGGTCATAAATCCAGCCCGCCATTTTCACGCTTACGCGCCGGTCGGTTTCCAGCAGTTGTTGCAGCAAATCCGTCCCGCGCGAGCGGCTCATGGATCCGTTGTAGAATATTACCAGTTCGTCCGGTTGGCTGGTTTTGGCAATGTTGCCCGCAAAACGGTACGGAAAATTCTCAACCACCACGGTTTTGGCGTGGAACTGAATCGGTACCAGCGATTTCCGGTTGTCGTCGGTCACAATGATGCGTTTGGGCAGTTGGTAGCACAAGTCGCGCAGCCAGCCCAGCCGCTTGCCCGAGCGGAGAAAAATGGAGTCGAACACATCCAGCACCAGTTTGCGCCGCCGCCAAAATAGGAAAGGCAGGAAAACCAGCAGCAGGTTTTCGTTGATGATATGGATGGAATCGAACCGGCGGAAACAGTATGTTTTCGAAACCCGAAACCCGTACTTCAGGAAAACCAGCGGATTTTTGTGGCCGCCCCGCACAATCTTGAAACTCCGGCAGTATTCCTTGACAAAAGACCGCCCGTCCGATTGCCCGATGCCCACGTAATCAACGTCAAAGTCACGCGCCAATGTCCTGATTTCCTTGTTGATGCGCGTATCCGAGCCGTCATTGATGGACAGGTAAAGCAGGCGGGGTTTGGTCATATTGAAAGATACTATTTTTCGGTGCGCGTTACGGGCCTATCCGGCCAGTTTTTCCAGAAAAGCCACAATCCGGTCGGTGGCATTGCCGTCGCCATACGGGTTGTGCGACTTGGACATCTGCTGGTACACCGCCGGGTCGTCCATCAGTTCCGATACGCCCACAATGATTTTTTCGGCATTGGCTCCCACCAGTTTCACGGTTCCGGCCTCCACGGCTTCGGGCCGCTCGGTGGTTTCGCGCATTACCAGCACGGGCTTGCCCAAGCCGGGGGCTTCTTCCTGCACGCCGCCCGAATCGGTGAGCACCAAGTAGGCGTTTTTCATCACAAAAATGAAATCCTCATACGAAAGCGATTCCATCAAGTGGATGTTGGGCAGGTTACCGATGATTTCATAGACCGGCTTTTGCACGTTCGGGTTCAGGTGTACCGGATAAATGATGTCCAGTTCGGGATATTTTTTGGCAATCACGGCCAGTGCGCGGCATATTTCAATGAACCCCTGCCCGAAATTCTCGCGCCGGTGACCCGTGACGAGCAGGGTTTTGCCTTTTTTCAGGATACTATTTTCCAACACCGATCCGCGCCATTGCTCCGATAGCCCGCCGGTGCGGTCGGCCATGTGCCGCAGTGCATCAATGACCGTGTTTCCGGTTTGCACAATTGCCTGTGCATCAATGCCTTCGCTGATCAGTGTTGCCACGTTGCGCGGTGTGGGGGCAAAATGGTACGAGGCCAGCCGCGAAACCATGACCCGGTTAGCTTCCTCCGGAAATGGGGCTTGCAGGTTGCCCGTGCGCAGGCCAGCCTCCACGTGGCCCACTTTTATGCCCGCGTAAAAACAGCCCAGCGTGGTGGCAAAACACGTGGTGGTGTCGCCGTGTACCAGCACCAAGTCGGGCCGGAATCCGTTCAGCACTTCCCTGATTTTCAGCAATATGCGGCTCGTGATGTCCGACAAATCCTGGCCGGGCTGCATGATGTCCAGATCAAAGTCGGGCGTGAGCTGGAAAATATCCAGCACTTGATCCAGCAGTTGGCGGTGCTGCCCGCTCACGCAGAGGCGGTGCTCGAAAAGCGGGTGGGCATTGAGTTTCCGCACCAGAACAGCCATCTTGATGGCCTCGGGACGGGTGCCGAACACGGTGAGGATTCTGTACATTCCGGAAAGATGTGGTTGCGGGGAAAACGCTTGCGGGGTTCGTTATTCCACGGGCAAAAAACAGTATCCCCGCAAACTACCAAACCCGCCTTCTTTTTCTCAGTCCTTATGCGCAATTTTGGCGGGCATATGCGGGTTGACTCCGTAGCGGCTGGCATCCAGCGATTTGCCGTGGTAATCCACTTCCAGCCGGAAACCGTGGCTTTCAACGCGTTTGCGGTAATCGTCCATGCCATAGTGGCGGTATTGCAAGTGTCCGAACTTGCGCAGGCTCTCGGCCTTGGCTTCGGGCGTGGACAGGTCAAATTCCTCAGTGTCAGGCCGTTCGTAGCGGATAGGATCTTCAAGTACCGCATAGCCGCCGGGCTTGAGCACGCGGTAGAGTTCGCGGATGGCCTTGTGGTCGTCGGGAACGAGCAGCAGGATGCCGATGGCGATGATGACATCAAATGAGTTGTCTGGAAATTTTATATCGTCAATGGACATCACATGGTCGGGCCGGGCACCGATATTGTCCATGAAAGAGACCATGTAATCGGCGGTTTCATACTTGAACAGCGGGTTTTCCTTGAACTGTGCGTGCCAGCATTTTTCCGGGGCAAAGTGCAGTATCCGTTTGGGCTTGGTAAAGAAATCCGTTTTGTCGCGCAGGTGCAGGTGTATCAGGCGGTGTCGCTCCAGCGAGCGGCAGTTGGGACAGAGGGCGTTGGTGCGGTGCCGGAAATTGAGGAACTTGCTGTACGTGTGTTCGCAGATGGGGCATTCCACATTATTGCCGAAACTCAACACGAATCCTTTTGCCGAAGTTTGCAGCGAACGCAGTTGGTTGGCCCCGCCCTTGCCAATTATTCTTTTGATTTGCTGCTTCATGGTTTGATTGAATGTGCCTCAATGATACGAACAAAGGGATGATTCTCAAAAAAAAACACAAGTTGGCCCTGCGCGACTTGCTCTATGGCGGCCTTTACCACAGCGGTTTCAATGGCCTGTTCCAAGCATTGCGCGGCCGGCGGCGCGGCATAATCTGCTACCACAACGTGCTTCCAGCGGAGAACCTGAAACCGGTAGGCCGCTACCAAGTGGACATTACGCGCGATGTCATGGCGGCCCACCTGCGGTTTCTGACCCGAAAGTTCACGGTTCTGCCCATTGCCGCAATGGAAGACCCCAAAGCCCGGGGCCTGTTCCTGCACTTCGATGACGGGATGCTGAACAACCACACGACGGTGCTGCCACTTTTGGAAGATTTCAAGCTGACGGCACTGTTTGCCGTCTGCCCGGCTTTCGTCAACAAGGAAATCCCCCACATCTGGCGCGACCATTTCTATTTGCTCCTGCGCAAACTCACCGGCAAATCCGTTTTCCTGCCCATGGATGGTTACCGGCAGGGCTTCAACGTATCAGACCGGAATCTTTTGGTGCTGGAAAGTGATTTCAAAAATTGGCTGTATGCCAACCGAATCTCTGACATCTATGCCGTCATCCGCGCCATCTGCGACCGCAACCGGATTGCCTACACATTGGACGACTTCGACCCGCAGCGATTCCAGTTCATGGACTGGACGCAAATCCAAGCGTTGCAGCGGCGCGGGCACGTCATTGCCTCGCATACGCAAACGCACCCGGTCATGAAATTTTTGTCGTTTGAAGAGAAGCTGGCGGAATTTGCGGAGTCAAAAGCCATACTGGAACAAAACCTGCCAACGACAATCCGCCATATCGTCTATCCATACGGTGGCCCCAACGAGATAGACGCGCAAACCGTGGAGGCCGCCCGCCAAGCCGGCTACCAAGCCGGATTCATTAACGTGAGCCAGTCCTATCTGGGCAATACACCGTTGGCCGTGCCCCGTTTCAGTCTGCCGTGCAGCCGTAAATCTCCGCACCTGTATGCCATTGCTTCAGGCTTGGAGGCCGTGCTGAAAGGAAAATAGCTTCCGAAGGGGAAACCAAAACAGTATGTTTTGGAAAGGCCAAACCCGGCTTGCTTTTTTATGGAGAATGGCACTTAGACAACACTTGATTGACGCGTTTATGGTTTTGGTTACGACAAACCTTCATACGATAGTAATTTCCGCAAACCATTTTCTATGTCGAACACAGGCGACCAGTTCAATGCCTTGGTTATCTTGCCGATGTCGGCTTTTTGAATTTGCTTGTCGGCTTTCCGGAACCGTTGCGGATCGGTTTCCAGCTCGATTTTACGACCCAGTATTTTTTCCAACGCTGCCACCAACTCATCCACTGAAGCGCTGTGTCCGCTGGAAAGGTTGAAGATTTCCACTCCTGACGGAATGTGGCCGGTTATTTTTTCAATGGCTGAGGCCACATCCGAGACAAATATGTAATCCCTTACCGGTTTGGTGTTTCCCAAACGCAGGACATTCCCCTTTCTAAGCTGCCCGAGTATTTCCGGGATGATGTGCGCATTGGTTTCGCGGGGGCCGTAAACGTTGAAAAGCCGCATTATCGTGATTGGCAGTTGGTGCGATTTTCCAATCCACTGGCACAAATCCTCCGCCATTTTCTTGCTGATGCCGTAAATGTCAACAGGATCCACTGGATCCTGTTCCAAAAGAGCCTTTTCAGAATCAGCGTAGACGGCACCGCTGGAGGCGAAGATGAAATGCTTGACCCGGCTTTCCACGCAGGCCAGCAAAACCGACAGCGTACCCTCCACGTTCACGCGCATTGTCAAGGCCGGATTCGCATTGCATTCGGGAATGAAATGGATGGCAGCCAAATGGATGACAACATCGGGAGCCAAAGCACAGATTGCATCACTTACTTCTATTGGGTTGGTCACATCCACCCTTACTATCCGCACATCCTGAAGGTCGTCTATGTCCTGGGCGGTTCGGTAGCCACTATCCAGCACACATACTTCCCCTTTTTGTTTCAACTGCCGCGTCAGTTCGTTGCCTACAAAACCCAAACCACCAGTTATACAGTATTTCATAAGTCAGACGGAAAAAAGATCGTTGTAAAACCCGACATATCTTTGCCCGGCAACCTGTGGCGAATGGCGTTCCAACACGCGGTTTTTGTTTTGGATTCCTTTGGACACCCAACCGGTGGATGACAGGAATGAGAATAGTGCCGCCGCCAAAGCCCCGGTTTCCTGTTCATCGTACCCGAACAGGGCATCGGCGCAAACCAATTCCGGAATGGCACCTTTCAGGGGGGCGATAATGCACTTGCCGAATCCCATGGCCAAAATCAAGGAGCCAGGGTTGATTGGCATATCATCATAAGGTATGGCCACCGCATCGCAGGCTTGGTAGAAATACTGCAGTTCATCATCTGGTATAAACCTGTTGAAGATTTTCACTTCTCCTTTGCCTACAGAATACGGGTTGAAATTCATGGCTTTCAGTTCAGCGGCAAACGCCTTGTCTCTGGCCATACCAGCTATGACCAGACAATCATTTTCCGTGGAGACAGTCGCGAAGGACTTCATGAGGGATATCAGTCCCTTATACGGACGAAGTGCGCCCAAAAATAAAACCACTTTTTTCCCGTCCGCAATGCCCAGGTAATTCCGGGCCTCCTCACGGGTAACCGTATTCGGATAGACATCCAGATAATGGATATGGGGTATCACCGCTTGAACGGCGGACTCGGGCAACCGGTAGATGGTTTGGTATATCTGTCTGGACTGTTCACTCATGAACACAATACCCTTGCACGCATCAAGGATTTTTTGGGTGTACCGGATATCTTCCCGTATGTTGACACTATCGTGCGGATACAGGTTTTCAGCGGAAAAAACTGTTTTCTTGTGTTTGAGGCTATTAATGTCAATAGAATAAAGTGTTTTTTTTATCAGGTCACGCAACAAAGTGGCTCCGGTAAACATGGAGTGGGGCCAGTAAATCTGAAGTACATCAATCGGTTGCCTCACTGATTTGTACAGGGGTAGAAAATTATTTTTCTGGATTTTAAGGCAATTTATGCCTTGACTGGTCAAGGTTTTTGCAATAATTGCCTGATAGGGGTTGCCTTTTTCGCCATACGGATATATGCCTACGGTTATTTGCTGCATATTTTGGCAAGGGTTTATTGGAACCACGGCTGGTGATGTTTTTCAAATAACAGGCTGCTTTTTCTTTCGCCGATAATCTTGGCAGGTATGCCCCCCACGATGGCCATCGGGGGCACGTCTTTGGTTACAACGGCATTGCAAGCGACCACTGCTCCCCGCCCAATGGTTATGCCGGGCAGAATGGTGACCCGCGAGGCAATCCAAACATAGTCTTCAATCGTGACATCGCCGCCTTGGTCGCGGTGGTAGTCATCATGGACGCTGTGTTCCAAAGTCCAGATGTTGGTTTCCTGCGCTATATCCACGTTATCGCCGATGGTGAGTAAGCCGCCCCGGCCGTCAAGCAGCACTTTCCGGTTGATGACCGAATGGTTGCCAATTCGGATGTTCCGGCCCTTGCGTATTTCACATCCGAGCAAAAAGCTTGATCCGGTGCCAACCTTGGCCAGTTGAATGCGCAGCAGGAAAAACCTCGCCGCGTGGAAAGGGATGTGCATGAATACCCGGTTGAAAAGGTAATTCCAGAATGCGACAATGGCTGTTTTAAGCTGGTTGGTCATCAGGCGGCAATCAGGTCACGGGCAAAATCCGCAAAACTTTTGAGGGGTATGTTTCGCACCACTTCTTGGTTGTATATGCGCAACCTGTCTGGAGAAGTGTCAAGAAGGCCAAGGATTTCCCGGAATTGTTGTTGCGAACGAACGACATTGGGGAAGTCATGCGCCATGAGGTATTTGTCATTTTGATATTGATGCACGAAATTGGCGATGGTGAGTATACCGGCCCCGCGCTTGAATTCGGGAAAATCCAAGATCAGGGAAGGCGTTTGGGTGAAACAGGCTTCCAATCCCATGGTAGTGCCCAAATGGATGAAGGCCTTGGCAAAATGGATTTTCACGTATTTTTCCATGATATGCGTATCACTGACCGACATATTGCCCGTCCGGAACGCATCATCCAGCACCACATTGGGCAATTGCTTCAGTGGGTCGTACACTGACCAGTCCTTGAGGCCGGGATAGGGGCGAACCACAAGGCGGAACCGTGATCCTGCCTGCAGCATGAGTTGGCTGACAGCCTTGATCAGGTGGACTTCCTGTTGCGCCAACGACAGGATGCCGATGGCGCAACCAAAATAAAGGTATTCAAAAGGGTAATGGTTCTGCCATGTTTCCGTTGGCTTGGACAGGAAATCGTGAATGTAACCGAACTGGGAGGCTCCGATTACTTTCACTTGGACGGCAGGCGTGTTTTGCAACTCGACCATATCCTGTCGGATGCCCTGATGCCATACCAAATACGTGGCCTTGCGTGAAAACTTGACTTGTTTGCATGGATGGTCCCAACTGTATACGTATACTTTGACAGATTTTTTTCCGCTCAGCAAACGGGCAAACAAATAACTGTCGCTGATGTCGGTAAAGCAAATAAACTGGCCTATGTCGTCAATCCGGGTTTTGCCCGAGAAAGAAATGTTTTTCAGGTAATGGTCGTAAGTGATTGTCTTGGGCAACTTCATCGCCAGAGCCAGTAAACTATACGCTTTGGTACGCACATTGGGTCGGGCGTCCAATGATATTTTGAAATACTCCATCAAATAGAAATTCTGGACGCTACGGGGAAGTTTGCCAAAGAAGCGAAACATCTGATCCCATAAGCGATTTTTGAGGGAATTTACTTTTTCCGCCACCACTCGTAAGGCAACAGTATCCGAAACCAACGCTTCCACAAGGTGCAAATCGTCTTTGCGAACAAACAGAATCACTTCGTGCTGGCGGCTCACCTCTTCAATCACCCTTCGGACATCATTGCGGAAATCAAAAAAATGCACTACGAACCCTATTTTCATGGAATATTCCTTTTCGTCGTCAGTTTTTCAATTAAAAGTGACATTTCTTGATAGCATATCTCCTCATCAAGGTTGTTTTGGGCGTATCCCAATGCTTTTTCCTCATAAGCCAGAATCAAATCCGGTTGCTGGAGCAGCCGGATGATGCTTTCCGTCAATAATTCGGGCTGTACACAAACCACTGATTCATGGATGCCGACTAATCCCTCTATGCCAATGGGAGTGGTGACTAGGCATTTGCCGTGCGCAAGTGCCTCCACCGTTTTTATTTTCAGGCCGCTACCCGCCAGAATCGGATTGATGACCAGCGTGGCGGCTGCGTAGTAATCATCCAAGTTTTCTACGCGACCGTGCAAATACACATTTGGAAGGCTAATGGCAACAGTGGTTGTCACCGAGCCGCATATATCCAATTGTATGTCCGGACATTGTCTGACAATGTTAGGAAAACAATCCGTCAGAAAAAAATTCAGGGAGTCTACGTTGTGTGCCGAAGCAGAGCCGACAAATAGCAAAGATGAGGTATGGGGATTTTGAAAAACCGGCCTTCCGCGAATTGCATTGATCGGGTGCAACGCGGTTATTACGGGCATGGAGGGCAATTGCTGGCGCAGGATATCCGCATCCTCGTGTTGAATCGCGATCAGCGCATCATATTGACGAAGCACTGAGAGTTCATCTTGGGCGGTGGCAGTGTGGATATTGCTTGCCGTAAGTCTGATAGCGGATTCCGGCTTGCTTGCCTTGCCGATATAAAATAAATCGTGCGTGTCCAGCACAACTGGGATCCGCAAATGGTGCGCAATGGCCGTTGCCGGAACCGTATTTAGTATTTTCTGGACGATGACGAGTGCCACGGTTTCCTTCCTGCATACTCGGTAGAGTTGCCAAGCCGCGTGTACGCTTATCCGTGCCATTGGGTTGCCAGTGCGCAACACGGAGGCTCCCACTTTTATTTGCAAAAGGAATCGTTTGATTCGAAGCCCCGCTTGCCAGCGCAGTTTGTTCCATAGTGAATCGTAGCGGCTCCCATACCAAATACCATCATAATCTTGCTCCAGATGCTCTATGTCAACATGATAAGTGGGCACTACCAAGCCCACGCGATACCTTTGACGCAGATATGCCACCAGCGTCTTGATTCTTTGGTTGGTGCCAGTATCGTGCGGGTAAGGCAGTTTATGCGTGTAGAGGACAATAAGGGGTTTGTCGTGCATAGAAACTCGGTGGTTTTTGTGTCAAGCACAATCATCACGGTAGAATCGGAGTGGGAAATGAATTCTATTTGATAACGAAAGTTTTCTTTAAAACGACTTAAATCGATGAAAACCATGTTTTTATCGATTTAAGTCGCAAAAACAGCACGGGATTTTTGTATTTCAACCTTTGCTTCCAATAATTCAAATAAGTTTTGTTTCTCTTCATTGCCTCACTAATCTTGAATTCAACATCCTCATGCAAAAGTATTTTCATCACGGATACAGTATCACGTATATTAAAGATATCATTGATATACCGGATCCGGAAGAAAGTCATTGGTTCCACATGGTAGTTGACATTACCAACGGTTGCTTTTGCGACACCACAATAATGCAGTAACTGGGATTTTCCTTTTACAGATGGCAACTGCTGCACTTGCGCATAATCCTTTAATTGATTAGTGGGATATTCATACATTATCATTTGGAAAGAATCATATCCGAGCCTGATTCTTTTCTGTTCATTAGCTCTCAATGCCATGAAATTCAAGAAGCCCATTTCTCCCAATTTAAATATATGCGGATGGTCTCGATGAAAAGCTAATATATCTGCATATTCTTCAATCGAAAAAAGTCCTTTTGTACCAAATATTATGCCTGTAACAAAATACCTGTCACTGTAGGCCATGTAATCAAAGTCTTGAAAATACCGCTCAAACTCGCCAGTCTCAAAGAACCCGACATCTATGTTATTTTTAGTGTGATGGAAATTTCGCTTGTCAACAATCATGTCAAAATTGTCAAAATCAGCATACTCCTTCATGTCTCCCCACACACACGTATCACTGTCTATCAGCATGAATCTCGAAAATGGGCTCTCCCAGAACGCAATCATCTTGGTAATTCCGTATCCAAAACTGTTTTCTTTTAAAAACTGCGATTTTATGGTTGCTTTATTAAGCACCGATACGCCACTAATGTCGGGTATCTGTTGCAGGTTGAAATCACCATCCACCAGTAAACAAACCGGACTATCAGGCATAAAATACTTCACGCTCATCAGACATCCTTTGGCAAAAAGAAAGTCATGCATTGAACAAGTAATGATGATGCCAAAATCTTGCATGGATAGATAGGATTTGAAGATAAGTAAGTGAAAATCAGTAAATTGATTGTGCAAACACTGTCAACTTGTGCCTTCCACCGGAAGGCAGCAGTAGTATATAGTTGAATTATGCACATGATTAATATTTTATGAAAACACACCAAAGTGCTCAAGATTTCCTGTCGCCCGAATTCCTGTCTGTTTCAACGATTGAAGGCTTTTGCCATTTCAAAAGATACTATTTTGGAAGCGGCTCTTACTTGACATAAATCGCAAACAATTAATTGTCAGCAAAAATAAACACCAATAGACTTGTTGAGATATTTTTTACAGTTAGAACATCAGATACGGGGATTGATGTGCTAAAATATCATCTCACTTATGTGTCTGCAACTGAAAGTCGTTGTGGAATGGGCTATTCCAATAATTCTTCGAAATAGATATAAAGCGCAAGTAGCTGACTATCAAGCGTTAGTTCATCGCAACAAGTCTAATGTAAAAACAAACCAGATTGCATCAAACTTATTTTTGAAGAATGCCTTTCAGGTAACCACGCCAAGAATGCGCAATTAGTTTTTTGTAAAAATCAATTTGACTTGACGGATCGCGGAAAATTTGGAAAATATAACTTGGATTACGTAAAAAACAGTACAGAAAAAAAAAGAATCGTCTCATACGGGCTGACAGGGAAGGATTTTCCATTATTCGCCACATGATTGCGTCTGAATACCCTTGGGAAAAGTATCTTTTGCGAAACCAGTCCTTTGTCAGTCTTGCGGCGGGTATATGGTGGCCAACTGCAATGCGGGGGTCATAATACGGTATATGGCCTGATTTTTTGATCTGGTTGACAACCATTATTTCCTCGTTTGAGGTCAGACGGTTACCTTTTCGCCCCAAATCCGAATGGAAACCACCAATTATTTTCAGTGTTTCACCATGGAAAACCATGTTCGCACCCACTAAAAATTCGGTTCCCGTCAAGAAACGTGCGTTCTCACCATAATCTACTATTGACAGTGCTTTCTGCATTTTTTCGGATAACCACTCGGGTTTCCCGAGCTCCCAGATTGGTAACACTTTGCCGCCCATCACCACGGGGCTTGGAGACACACTCGTTATTACACCGACAATGGCACTCAACCAGCCTGGGTGGGCAACCGCATCATCATCAAGGTAAGCGATGTATGAGAATGCCGCCTCTTTTAATCCACGGTTACGTGCGTGATTCAATCCGAGATTTTCCTCATAGATATATGTGAGATTTACCATGGTTTTGGCTTTCAGCAAAACAACTTCCTTGGTATTGTCCGTGGATGCATTGTCCACCACTAAGAGTTCATACGATGATTCAACAGGCTTTTGTATTTCGATGCTTTCAATGGATTTGAGCAAATATGCTGCCCTGTTGTGGGTGGCTATGACGACGGAAATAGTGGTATCCAAACTTCATTCGGGTGAAAAATGAAAAAAAACTACTGATTAGCCACATGATTCAGCAAAAAAACCTGTTCGGAATGCGGCCTTTATCCTTGGACAAAAAAACTTACGTACCAGAAATACCGTTTTAACGAAATAATGAACGTAATTTTACGCGTATCCGACCGAATAGTGAACTTTTATTATTTTTTCGTGTCGAGTATTCTTCGGTTATAAATGGTTGCATATGCCAAGCAATATTGCGTATGTCGTCAGCCTTTTTCCTGAAAATCTCGGTCTTGCCATCTATTACACTGATAAATTCCCACGAGGGGTCACTTTTCATAAAGTCGCATAGGAACCGACCAGTTATCAGGTGGGTATCATCCACAATCAGTATTCCTTCTTTTCTCAAATGATTTGCCGTGTAGAACCAATCGATGAACGGCCAAGGAAAAGCGTGTTTTCCGTCAATAAGCACCAAATCCAATGGATGATCAACAGTGATCTTCGGGAGTGCCACTTCCGAAAAATCATTGATGAAAACAATGTTGGATGTGTCTATTTTTTCACTTGCCGCATATTGAATGATAACGTCTATTTCCCTTTTGCTGGGGGTGATGCAAATATGTCGTGATTTCTTGTGTGCAAACACAAGTGTTGTCAATCCAGAACCTATTTCCAGCGTATGATCACCTTGTTTCGTGTTTGCCGAAATAAAAGACAGTGCCTGCTCACCCAAACCCCAGCAAATGGAAGTGTCTGTTGGGGTTTCAACCTGTCGTTCGGAAATTTCAGGTTCAAATGTTTCTGTTTCTTTACTGTGGACAAGAGGTCTGTCCATGATTATTCTTTTGATGAAATCCATGTCTCAAACAATTAAACTAAATGCCAAGCAGCAGGGGTGATACTTGGATTAAATATTTCCATGCTTGCCACCCATCGCTTGGGTGCGACTACAATTTTTTCGTTGTTGCATCCAAGCCAAGCTCCCCACCAAGCAAAAGTGCTGTTGGGAATAATGTAATGCTTGCACAAAGTCATCATTTGCAGATAATTGCAAAATTTTTCACCTGCGTGTATGTGTTCCACAAAAGTGTGAGGATCCGTTAGATTCAAGTTTTCCTTGCACCATTCGATATCATCCGAAAAAACGAAATATCGGGGGTTTTCAATGCTTCGCCTCATTTGATCTACGGCACGTCTGTAATAATCTAATCCGACAAAGCCAAGCCCTTGGCTTGATGAAGGAACGGTGATAAAATCGGTGCGCCTGACATTCAAGCATATGGCGTTTGAGTTGATTATTTCTCCTGTGAGTGTGCGGCTTTTCTCAAGTATCTGCGTTTTGAAGGCAAAATCCGATCTAATAATCGTTTCTACCGCCTTGAAGTATTTTTCGCTCTGCCAATATCCTTCAAGATACGAATGGTTGCCGGTTGTGAGTACCGAAGGATCAAAACCGTATTGTTTTTCCCGGATTATATTCGGTGGATTTATTCGGGTGGTCAGCCGATGCCAATACCTTCTTGGCAAAGATTGATGGTTGCCGGTGAAAGCGGCCACCTCGTCAGCCGAGGCCACCTGCAAATTCATGTCAAATACGGGCAAGTCGAAATTCCTAAACACCACGTTTGGCCGTGGTCTCCTATCCAACAGGTACGAAGTGTCGAGTTTCAACTCCGTGTGGTTTATCTCTGACAGGTGCCTTCCCAATGCGTACTGAAACATCTGGTTACCTAATCCTCCCACTAACTTCATCAATATCATAATAAATCCCGTTGCTTTTCGCCAATTGATTGGTGCATGTTCCGTACAGTGCCTCCTTGTTGGGTTGCCTTTGTTTTGGCGATTTCATGAAAAAAAAATCATAAAGTGTTTGATATTTTTTCACAAGATTGATTTATATGACTTCTTTCACTTCGGCTGGATTCTGTCGGTGGTTGCCTCAAATATCTGGACTAATATGTCATCAATGTTATATTTCCAGTTCCATCCAGGATAGTGAGCCTTAAATTTGCTGACATCGCTCACCCACCAGATGTGGTCGCCGTTTCTATTGGTATCAGTGTAAGAGTAAATCATTTTTTTTTCAGTTATTTCCTGCGCTTTTGCTATTGCCTCCTGCATGGAACAATTAGAAAACCGCCCTCCTCCAGCATTATAGACCTCGCCAACCTTAGGATCTTGGTAGAAATGCCAAAACATATTTACCAAATCGCGACTGTGAATGTTGTCGCGCACTTGCTTGCCTCTGTATCCAAAAACAGTGTAATGCTCTCCGGTCACGGCGCATTTCATAAGGTATGACAAGAATCCGTGCAGTTTAGTGCCAGAGTGGTTTGGCCCCGTCAAACAACCTCCCCTAAAAACTCCCGATCTTATGCCAAAATAACGCCCATATTCCTGAACCAAAATATCAGCCGCCACTTTTGACGCGCCAAACAGAGAGTGTTTGGTTTGGTCTATACTCATGTTTTCGTCAATGCCCCTTCCAAAATAAGGATGCGATTCCTCTATTTCCCAACGCGTAGCTTTCTCTACAAGTGGAAGATAGTTGGGATTGTCCCCATAAACCTTGTTGGTGGAGGTGAAAATAAAAACCGCTTCACAGCAAAACTTACGGGTTGCTTCCAATAAGTTAAGTGTGCCAGTAGCATTTACACTGAAATCGGTGAAAGGTTCCTTTGCGGCCCAGTCATGGCTGGGTTGGGCGGCAGTATGCAATACTAATTTTATATCGCTGCCATATTCGGCGAAAACCTTGCTGATACTTTCAAAATCCCTGATATCAATATTTTGATGCAAATAATTGGGAAATTTTTCCGAGAGTCTATGCCTGTTCCACTCCGTGGATGCTTCAATGCCGAATAAATACTGTCTGAAGTCGTTGTCAATCCCAATGATTTTGTCAAATTTACTGGCAAAAAAATCTACCGCTTCGCTTCCTATAAGCCCCGCTGAACCTGTGATAATTGCTATCTCCATTAATATTTGTTTTTTTGATTGAAAGTGTATAGATTCTTTACCATTTGAGTTGAAAAAAACCTTGAGATTATTGTCGTCAGAAAAATGCATTCTATACTGAGACTGTATTGCTGTGTACCACTTAATGCCTGCAACTTGAAAAAAATACCTGAAAATGGAAGAATCTGTTTTTAATTTAAAACGATTTCAATTGCAGCTATCCACCCTCTTTCCTATACAAATGGACATCGAATTCAAACCAGTCAGATTTCACACAAATACCGCCCCATCACGTATTGAAACAGTTGGTTTCCCAAACTGCCGTTGAGTCTTACAATGATCAATGTTGTGCTGGCGGTTAACTTGCCATATAAAATATGGGTTCCTGCATTATACAGGTTTTTCATACAATTGAATAAACATCAATGCCAACTCATCAATATTGATGCCACAGAAAAAACAAGAACAAAAACACCCACATTGCATCCACATAATGCCAGTATTGGGTCACGAGGCGCAGACGCAGTTGGTTGGGCGGGTTTACGCTGTAAATGAAACTGTCCACGTAGGCAGTACGCCTGAATGCCTGCACCAGCAGCAATGCCAAAAAGCAGATGCCGCCCGTCACGTGGAGCAGGTGCAGCCCCGAAACAATGTACACAAAAGCCCCGGATATGCTTTTGTTCAGCACAATTCCTTGGTTCACCATTGTGCGCCAGCCCATGAACTGCGTTATGGCAAACAGAATGCCCAAATCAAGCGTCAGGGCCAGTAGCCAACGGTAGGCTTTGAATTTGTCGCGTTTGAAAGCTTGGGTCGCAAGGTGCAGCGTAACACTGCTGGCGGTAATCAATGCAGTGCTTATCCAAAATATGCCGGGCAGATTGAAGCCCACCCAGCCCGGAGTACCTTTGCGCATCGTATACAGGACGGCGAACATCAGGAAAAGCAACCCGCTACCTCCCAAACCCAAGTACAGCATGAACTGGTAGGGTTCGCGGCGGCGGGTCAGGAATTCGGGCAGCGGGGCTTGGGTTTCCGGTTTCCGGTCTGGTTTGTAGGCCATGCGGGTAAATATTCGATTTCAGTTTCGCAAGTATTCGGTTTCGCAAATCCGCGTTTCGCACCCGTGACGGGAGCGGTGGCCATTGGTTTGCGGATGAAGAAAGACAAACCCGGAAAAAATAGTATGTCCGGAAATCCTTAAACCTGCCCTCATTCGAAACATGACCCGCAAAGCGAATGTTTCAGACCATTGCAAAACAAGCCAGCGTAAAAATAAAGAACCTGAAAGAGTATTACTAACGTAATTTCATCTTTCAGGTTCAGGAGAAAAGCCGAGCGTTGCGGGTCACGGAAATAGTATGCCTCCAAAAGCCCAAACCCGTTTACTTCTTTTTGGGTGCCGGTGCTTGCGTGTTGGGCGTGGTTGGCTTGGGCGTGGTTGCCGCTGCCGGCTTGTTTGCCTGCAGTTTTTTCACCACCGTTTCCGACAAGTCATCGCCGGCCGGATAATGGAAAAGCACCTGCTTGTCAAACACATACGTGTATGTGCCTTCGGCTGCCACCTGCTTGATGGTTTCCTGGATGCGCTTCTGGATTGGTTCGAAAAGCTGCTTTTCCTTGGTCGCGATTTCGGTCTGCATACCCTGCTGCTTTATCTGCAGTTTTTCTTGGGCCGCCTGCAATTCCTTCTCGGTTGCGCCCCGCATCTGTTCCGACATATCCTTCTGGCCTTCCTGATACACGCCTATCCGCCGGCGCAGGTCTTCGGCATCCTTTTGCAATTCCTTTTCCTTGACCGAGGCAAATCCTTGCAGCGTGTTGTTGGCGGCTTTCACCTCGTCCAGTTTTTCAAGCACGGCCTGTGAATCCACAAAACCGAGTTTCAGGCTTTGTGCCTGCGCAAAATTTCCTGCCAATGCCAACAATAAGGAAGCAATACAAACAAACGATTTTTTCATTGTGATAAATTTGATTGGGTGAAAGGGTAATTGATTAACGGTTTGATTTTAATTCAAAAACTGTTGCCGACACAAAAAAAAGTGGTTGCCGGCAGTCAGCGGTAAGCGTAACACAGCGGGTTTGGCCTTCTGAAACTATACTATTTTTCGGGTTGTCATTTTTTCCTCGGATTCGGGTTGTCGTCCTTCTCGCCCAATCCCAGTTCCTCAAGCACATAGTCCGAATAGTCGTGGCGCGGATCGGCGTAAATCATCACCAAGTCGGCGGCCTTGTCAAACATGAATTCCAGTTTGCGGGTTTTGACCACTTTGGTCGCCGCCTCAAAAATCTTGTCGCGCAGCGGATTCATCAATTCCTTACGCTTCAGGTACAGCAAGCCTTCCGGGCCGTACACTTTCTTGTTGAAATCCATGGCCTCCCGGCGTTTGGCTTCAATGGCCTGCTTGCGTTCCTGCCGCATGGCATCGGTCAGCAGCACTTCTTCGGCGCGGTAGTCTTGTTCCAACTTGTCAATCTCCAACTGCCGCCCCTGGATTTCCTTTTCCCACTTGGTCGAGGCCGCATCCATGTCGCCCTGCACCTTTTGCGCGTCGGGCATCTTGGTCAGGATATAGTCAGTGTCAATGTACCCAAACTTCTGCGCCTGCACGGTCTGCACGGCAATGACAGCAAATATAAGACCAAATAATTTCCGCAACATACGTCCAAACGGTTGGTGTGTTCTACAACTCATGAATCGCTAACGTCGGCGGCGTGCTTTTATTCTGTTTTGCCCGAACCGGGTTTGGGCTTTTTGAAACATACTATTTTGCGTCTTGAATCACTGATATGCACGGATGCCACAGATTGCGCGGATAAAAGAAAGCATCCGCGCAATCCGTGTAATCAGCGGCTATCCGCGATTCAAGACAAAGACAGGTTTGGGCTTTTTGAAACATACTATTTTGCGGGTGTGCAGTTCCGGCACCTTCTCCCCTACCTGATTTGCTGGCCAATGGAGAAGATGAACGTTTTCAAACCCCGGTCAGCCACACCCGGAATCGGATCAAGACCCTTGCCGTAGTCAATGCCGATCAAGCCGAAGGCGGGCATGAAAATTCGCGCCCCCACTCCCACCGACCGCCGTAAATTGAACGGGTTAAATTCCTTATAGCTGCCCCAGTTGTTGCCCGCCTCCATGAAACCGAGCAGGTAAATCGTGGCGGTCTGGCTGGTGGTGACGGGATAGCGAACTTCGGCCACAAACTTGTTGTACACGATGCCGCCCACGCCTTGGTTGTTTACCACCGGACCCACTTTCCCTTCGTCATATCCCCGGAGCGGAATAATGTCGCGACCCAACAGAAAACCTCCGCCCTGCATTCCCTGCATTCCCGAACCGCCCACCACAAACCGCTCAAACGGCGAGAAAGGTGTGTTGCGGCTGTAACGCCCCAAAAAGCCCATGTGGGCGCGGGTATGCAGCACCAGTTTGCCAATCAAACTCACATTCCACTGCGAATCAAACATCCATTTGTGGTATTCCACCAATTGGCTTTTTTCCGTAGCTACGCCCAACGTTTTCCAAGGCGGTGTCAAGGTGAGGCTCAGCGAAAACGATGATCCGCTGCGCGGATACTGGAAATCGCTGATGCTGCTGCGCGAAAGGGTGGTGTTGAACGTGACGTTGTGCGAGGTTCCGTCGGGAAAGTTTGCGCCCAGCAACCTGCTGTACTGATTTATGTTGTTGTAGATCAGATAGGACAATGAATTGCTGAGCGAAAAGAAATCGTCCGGAACTTTGAGCCTCCGGGCCAAGCCCAGCGAAAACGAGGTGATTTTCAAGGCACTGTACGAATCGCCACGACTGATTCCTTGACGGGCCAATTGGCTGTTGGGGCCGAAGTTGTTGTTCTGGATCGAATGGTTGAAGCTCACGCTGAACGTGTGCGGCTTCTTGCCGCCAAACCACGGCTCGCTGAACGAGACCGCGTAGTTCTGGTTAAAACTACCGTTGGATTGCACTTGCAGCGACAGCCGTTGGCCGTCGCCTTTGGGTACGGGCCGCCACGCGCTGCGGTCGAGCAGCTTTTTGGCGGCGAAGTTGTTGAACGTCAGGCCCACCGTGCCGATGAAGCCCGTAAAACCGCCCCAGCCGCCCGACAACTGAATCTGGTCGCTGGGTTTCTCCTCCACTTCCCAGTCAATGTCCACCGAGCCGTCGGCGGGGTTGGGCTGGATGTTGGGGTTTATTTTCTGCGGGTCGAAAAACTGCAACGCGCCCAATTCCTGCTGGGTGCGCAGGATGTTGCGGCGGCTGAATTTCTGGCCCGGAATGGTACGCAACTCGCGCAGCACCACGTGGTCGCTGGTTTGGGTGTTGCCCGAAAGCGTCACCTTGTTTATCGTCGCCTGCTCGCCTTCGCTGATGCGCATCACAATATCCACCGAGTCGCCCACCACGGCCACTTCCTCGGGCTGTACATTGAAAAACAGGTAGCCGTAATCCATATAAAGCGAAGTAATGTCCTCGCCCGTCGGGTTGAAAGTGATGCGTTTCTGCAACTCCTCCACGTTATAGATGTCGCCTTTCTTGAGTTTCAGGATGGCTGCCAATTGCGCATCGGTGTACAGGTAGTTGCCTTCCCAGTCAATGTTGCGGTAGTGGTACTGTTTGCCTTCCTCTATTTTCAAATGCACACTCACCGTCTTGTCGTTATGCCGGAAAACGGTATCCTCCACGAGCCGCGCATCGCGGTAGCCCTTGGTGTTGTAAAACGCAATCAGCTTCTCCTTGTCCTCAATGTATTTGGCACTGATGAACTTGGACGGCGTGAAGAACCGGTAAACCTCGCGCTGCTTGGTTTTCTTCAGTTTCTTGCGCAGCTTATAATCGGTAAAAGCCGTATTGCCGTCTATTTTCACCTCATACACTTTCACTTTGCGCCGCTTATCCACGTTGAAAATCAATGCGGTGGCATTGCCCGGAATGGCCGTGTCGCGCACTTGGTTCACTTTTACCACGGTGTTCATGAAGCCCTTGTCCACGAAATACTTGCGCACGGCCAACTGGGTGTTTTTTACCAGTGCGTCGGTCACGATCTTGCCCTTGATGAGCTTGATTTTTTCGGTCAGCGCGTCGCTTTCGCCTTTGCGGATGCCCCGGAACGAGAACCGCGCCAGCCGTGCGCGTTCGGTCAGGTGGATGTCGAGGTATATTTTCTCGCCTTCAATCTTGGTCGCTTGAATGTCCACATCGCCTACCAGACTTAAGGCCCAGATTTTGCGCACTGCCGAACTGATATCGTCGCCCGGCACGGTTATCTTGTCGCCAACGCGCAAGCCCGAAACGGAAATCATGGAATTGGCATCCAGAAACTGCACGCCGCTTACGGTGATTCCGCCAATTTCGTATTGCTTGGGCCGGTTGTAATCCACACTGATGTCGCTGCCCGACGTGGTGCCACCCGACGGTGGTGTGACCTGCGCGTGGGCTATGGCTGCGGCACAGCAAAAAATTATCAAGGTGAAAATCTGGCGCATGGTTTCTCGCAAATCTTTGTTGGCTTTTGTTGGTCTTTTAAGGTCGGGAGGAGGTTTCGGGTTTGAGGCTTGGTGTTTCACGGATATATGGAAAACCCGGCGGCAAAACACCTGACCGGGCGACCACAAGGGCGGCTCCTATGGTTCGGCATTCACTTGTTCGCTTATTTTCCCGAAACGCCGTTCGCGCTGCTGGTACGAAAGGATGGCTTGGTACAAGTGTCCGCGCCGGAAATCGGGCCAGTAAACGTCATCGAATATGTAAATTTCCGCATAAGCCAACTGCCAAAGCATGAAATTGCTGATGCGGTGGTCGCCGCCCGTGCGGATTAGCAAGTCGGGGTCGGGCATTCCGCTGGTATTCAGGTACTTCGACACCAAGTCGTCCGTAATGTCCGACGTTTGCAGGCTGCCGCTGGCCACTTCCGAAGCTATTTTTTTCACTGCCTCCACAATCTCCCACCGCCCGCTGTAACTCAGTGCCAGCACCAGCGTCAAGCCGGTGTGCTGCCGCGTTATTTCGATGGCTTCGCGCAATTCTTTCTGGCAGTTTTTGGGCAGGTTTTCCAAATCGCCGATGGCTTGCAGCCGCACATTGTTTTTAATCAGGGTTTCGGTTTCCGAGCGAATCGTGGACACCAGCAACTGCATCAGCGCGTTTACCTCAGCCTTGGGCCGCAGCCAGTTTTCGGTCGAGAATGCGTAAAGCGTCAGGTATTTCACGCCCAGTTCGGCGGCGGTTTCAGTTGTCTCACGCACGGCCTTAATGGCATTCCGATGGCCGAATACACGCATCGCACCCTGCTTTTTTGCCCAGCGTCCGTTGCCATCCATGATTACGGCAATGTGCGCGGGCAGGTTCTGCTTGTTTATCTGTTCCTTGCTTGCTTGTTCTTCCACGGGCTGTGTGAAACTGTGAATCGCTTGTAGTGCGGGCTTGCGCATCCACGACGGTAAACTTCCACGCAATTTACGGAAATCATCCGAATTGTCAGGAAATTAAGAATTTTTAACACTTGCGGCGCAAACCTTACGCGCTTGGAAACGGACGGGGCAAGGCAGGGCGGTTACCACCAAAAGCCCCACCCCGACCCTCCCCGAAGCTGAAAGCCACGACTTGGCGTGGGAGAGGGAGAAAAAAACAGTATCTTTTCAAAACACCAAACCTCTGCGGTCAAAAGTCCCCTCTTTCGGAGGGGATTTAGGGGAGGCCTCGGGTTTGGGCCTTTTGAAAGATACTATTTTCAGGATGCCGGAGAAACGTTGGCGCATCAGTAAAATTCCGGGCAGCGAATCTTGTAGAACGTGTAGCTCACCGCTACGCCCACGTACATATACATGTCCTTGTCTTTGGGGTTGCCGTTCTGGAACTGGTTGTTAAGGTCAATTCCGCTCAAATCGTCCAGATAATCGGTAAAAGTCTTGCGTGCCCCGAATTCCAGGTTCAGGTTCCAGTTGCGGTAAAAGGCGTATTTCAGACCCAGCCCGAATGGAATGCTGATGCCCGAAAGGTTGTAGGCGGGCTTGGTGTTCTCCACCGGCTCAAACCTGAACAAGGCCGCGCCGCCAAACAAGTACGGCGAAAACGGCATCCGTTTGGCATCGCTGCGGTAATCGAGAAAATTATACTCCAGACAAACCGACGCTTCTTGCAGGCGGGTGCGGAAACTGCGCATCCGGGTCTGGGCAAACGGATCGGTGGTCTTTTTTTCGTCCGAACCGGCAAAACTGCCCGCCAGCAGCGCATACTTTATGCTCACGGCCCGCCCCGGATTGTGGCGCACGAAGATCTGCCCGGCTGGTTTGGCATAGCTGGGGTCAATGCCGGGCAGTATGTCGCCCCGGTACAGGTTCACGCCGCCGCCCGCCCCGACCTCGAGGCGTTGGGCGGTGGCCGGCAAAAGCGTGGATGCATACAGGAGTAGCCAGAAAAGTGCAGTATTTTGTCTCACAGATAGGTGCTTTTGGGAATTAGGAAAACCATTTCTTTGGGATTGCCAACCAAACCTAATGTGGATTGGCGGTAAACTGATTAAAATTTAAACCGCAAACAAAAGCCCCGTTCAATCGAAATCAAACGGGGCTTTTGCGATTTTATTGTCTTTCATTCCGTTGATGAATCTTTGAAATCAACGGGTTGTTTCGAAACGGGCTGGGAAAAATAGTATATCTTGAAACCGCCAAACCTGCTTGTCTCGAATCACGGATGGCACTGATTGCACGGATAAAAAAGGGAAATCGTCTTGAATCGTGGATGGCCGCCAATTACACGGATAGTAAAGAAAAAAAGCATCCGCGCAATCAGTGCAATCCGCGCGTACCTGTGATTCAAGACAAAAATAGTATCTCCCGGAATGCCCAAACCCGCCTTTCCGCTACCTGAATTTGGGGCAGCGCACACCTTTTACCAATATGTAATTGACGTGGAAACCCGTAATCAGGTACCAGTCCTTTTCATTGGGGCTGCCACGTTTTTCGCCGGGGGCATAGCCTTGAACAGTTTGATTCTGGTAACCGTAGGGATTATTTATCTTGTCATAGCTAATATCAGACAATACGCGCGGCAAGTCGCGGCTGGCTCCGCTGGCGGAATTCGGGTCGGCGGTGCGGTTGGAAAAGGCTCCCGCCAAGTCGCTTGACAACTGGGACGCGGCTGGGTAGTTGCCGCTCACATCGTCCAAGTAATCGGTGAACAGGTAGCGGTAGCCAATTTCAAAGGCGATATCGAGGCGCGGGCTGGCCTTGTAGCGGAAACCCACGCCAAACGGAATGGCAACCTGAATCAGCGAATACGAAATGCCTTCAGTACGCAGCGGTTGCAGGGCCGTCCAGCCGCCGCCAAACTGCGCGGGGGCTTTGGCTTTCGGACTGTAATAGAATCCGGCCACGCCGCCAAACAGGTACGGCACAAAGTCGGGACGGCGCAGGTAGCTCTGGCGGTTTTCTATCAAATCAAATACGCCAACGGCCGAAAGTTCGAAAATGCTGGTGCGGAACGAGGCGTTGCGGATATAACGGAAACGCGCATTGTCGTCGGTAGGGTTCTGCACTTTGTAGTCGTCGGCAGCCAGACGGCCATAGTTGAACGATGCCCGGCCGCTGAACCGGGGCGTGTAGCGGCGCGTGAGGTGTACGCCGATGTTGTAACGCGTAAATTTAAGGTCGGTGCTGACGAAGGTTTCGGCGGGGGTGATATCGCCAAAATAATTCATCGCATTCACGCTCACGCCAATGCTGGTGTAGCGTTTGTTGCGTCCGAAGCGCTGCGCCGATGCATCGGTAACAACAACGCTACAAAAAATGAGGAAGCAGAGTAAAGCTTTCTTGTGCATACGGGTAGGGCGGTGAATATGCTGGCGGACGCTGGGTCTGCTTGCGTTTGAATGGTGGTATTCTAATGCGCAAAGTACAAAGATATTTATTGAGTTTTCCAAAAAAACCGTCAATTTCTTACATCGTAGCCCCAATTGAGTTTATGGCGGAGGGTGTGCAGGAAATTGTCGCCGGTGGTTTTCACGAGCCGGGCTTTGAAGTCTTCCTTACGCACGGCCAGTTGCACGGCCGAATCCACGGCCCGCGCGCGGGAATCGAGCGAGGCGAGGTAGTGGCGGCTGCGCCCTTCTATTTCAAACGAAATCACGCTGTTGTCTGATACTATGAGCGGCCGCACGTTCAGGTTGTGCGGGCTGACGGGCGTGATGATGAAATTGCCCGATTGCGCCAGTACCACCGGCCCGCCGCAACTGAGCGAGTAGGCCGTGGAGCCGGTTGGCGTGGCTACAATCAGGCCGTCGGCCCAGTACGAGTTCAAATACTCGCCGTCAATGTAGGTGTGTACGGTGATCATGGATGAGGTGTCGCGGCGCGTAATCGTGAATTCGTTCAGGCCGAAAGGCATTCCCTCAAACAAGTCGCGATCCGATTCCAAGCGAATCAGTGTCCGGTCGTCGAAGGTGTAGGCATTGTTAAACAAATGCCCGATGGCTTCGGATACTTTTTCGGGAGCCGTGGTCGCCAGAAAACCGAGCCGCCCGGTGTTGATGCCCAGAATCGGGATTTGCCGCGCCCCCACGTGCGTCACGGTTTCGAGCAGTGTGCCGTCGCCACCGATGCTGAACATGAAATCGGCATCGAAAATCTGGCTGCGGCTACTGTACGTCTCGCTTTCCGGCTTGCGGATTTTGGCTTTTTGCAGGAACAATTCAAACGGCTCGGATACTTGGATGGCTACGCCCCGGTCGTGCAAGTCGTCGAACATTTCCTGAATGTAAGGCGTGGTCTCCTCCTTGAAGCTGCGTCCGTGGATGGTGATTTTCATTCGGGGGTTTGGCCTTTTTAAAAGATACTATTTCGGTCAGCAAAAGCCACACCCCGGCCCTCCCCAAAGGAGAGGGAGAAAAAAGTCCCCTCTTTCGGAGGGGGTTGCCTGCCTGTCGGCAGACAGGGGGGAGGCCTCGGGTTCGGCGTTTCCGGCAAGGATGGCCTTGAACTCAGATACTCAGGTATTTGAGCAGCATATCCAGCCGTTCCTTGTCTTCGTCGCGGGTGGTTTCCTGTTGGTATTTGGCCACCACTTCGTACTCAAACCGCTCGAAAGTGGCGATGATGCGCGAAATGTCGGGGCGGTTGATTTTGATGGTCAGTTGGATTTGGCTCTTGTCGTAGGGATACACACTCACGTGGCTGCTCAGTATCTTGGCATCGTTCGACTCCACCAAGCGGCTGATTTCGCTCAGCGAATAACTGCGTTCGGGCATGGACAACACCAGCGTGCTGCCCGGATCATTGCCCTGCGACTGCGAGAAAAACGCCATCGTCTCATCAACCACAATGGATCCCACGTACGTCTGATCCATGTCCAGCACCGCGACCACTTGCAATTGGTGCAATTGGGCGGTTTTCAGCACATCCGTGTACGATTCGTGGCGGAAAGCATGAACCGTCGGCGCGAACATTTCCATGTCCACCAGCAGCGAGGTAGGCTCCTCCATCAGGGCTTCGCGGTTCACCAGGCCCAAGTATTCTCCTTCCCTGACCACGGGCAGTTGCCGCACGTGCAGTTCCTGCATCCAGCTCAGGGCGTTGGCGGCGGTGTCGGCAGTGCGGAGCGACGGAATCATTTGGTTGATGAACTCTTCGGCTATCATAGTTTTGGGCTTTAAAATTTGATTCGGGCCTTGGTGTGGCTGGCGCAAAGGTGGGCTGGCAACCAACAAGACCGAAACCTGCCAACGGCATTGGTTGTTTGCAGAATGTGCTTTTCGGCAATTCCCTCAAAAATCCTGCCCGACTGTATTCCCTGATTTCTGCTACTGGTGCAAGCGTCCTCGCTTGCACCTTTGCCCACGTTGGATGCACCAGTTCCCGGTTTGCGGAGCTAAAGCACCCCCCGGCAAAATAGTATCTTTTTCAAAGCCCAAACCCGCCGGTGCGCCTATCCGCACAGTGGCGGTCAGCCCACTGCTTTTTCTGCAAGCTGCTCATTTCCAATCCATTCCGTAACAATCCGGTTAAATTTTTCGGCCTGCTCCATCATCGGAGCGTGGCAGCAATGGTCAATGAAGCGCACTTCGGAATGGGGCATCAGCCGGTGGAACTCGTGCGCCACGTGCGGCGGCGTGATGGTGTCGTTCAGCCCCCAGACCAGCAGCGTCGGCACTTGGATGCGCGTCACTTCCTCGGCCATGTTGTGCCGCTGCGCCGACTTGGCAATGGCCACAATGTTCATGCACTTGGATATGCTGCTCGTGATGTCAAACACCTCGTCCACGAGTTCCTTGGTGGCGGTTTTGGGGTTGTAAAACGTGTATTCCACCCGTTCGCGGATGTAATCGTAGCTGCCGCGCTTCGGGAACGAGCCTCCCAGCGAGTTTTCAAACAGGCCCGAACTGCCCGTCAGCACCAGCCGCCGCACATTGTGCGGGTTATTGAGCGTGTAGATCAGCCCGATATGGCCGCCCAGCGAGTTGCCCAGCAAGGTCAGGTCGCGCAGGTTTTTGTGGGCGATGAACCCTTCAATGAACTCCGAAAGGCCGTCCACGCTGGCTTCCTTGTAGGGCATTTCGTAGATGGGCATCAGCGGGATGACCACCCGGTAACGGGGCGAAAACCCCCTTACCACTGCCTCCCAGTTGCTCAGCGCGCCGAAAAGCCCGTGCAGCAGCAGCAGCACTTCGCCTTCACCTTCATCCACGTATTTGTATTCTCCCGATTCCTTGATTTGCAAATCCATATATAATAGTAGGTTAGGTCAAAAGGCGAGTGGCCGGATGCCGCAAAAAGGCGAACCGGATGGCTGCCTAATCTCCGTTGCCTGTACAAGCCGCACAATTTGAAACGGCATAACATCAATGTCTGAGGGCGAAGTTCAACCAATTATCCATCATTTTCAAACCGCCCTGCGTCAAAGCGGCTTCCGGGTGGAACTGCACGCCCCGGATGGGCAGGTTTTTGTGACGGAAGGCCATGATTTCGCCATCCGGTGTGCGAGCCACGGTTTCCAGCACGGCGGGCAGGCTTTGCAGCACCAGCGAATGGTAACGCACCACATCAAGGGTAGCGGGCAGGCCAGCAAAAATCGCATCGGGCAGGCAATCAATGCGCGACAGTTTGCCGTGCATCGGCTTGGCGGCGCGTTCCAGATTGGCCCCGAAATGCTCGCCCAACGCCTGGTGGCCCAGGCAAATGCCCAGCATCGGGAGCGTACCGGCATAGTGCCCGACCACTTGCATCAGGCTGCCTGCCCGCCGGGGTGTGCCGGGGCCGGGCGAAAGGATGATGCCCCGGTACGTTTCCCGCCTGATTTCCGTGAGCGGCACATCGTTGCGCACCACCCGGAACTCCGCGCCGCACTGCGCCAGATAATCGGCCAGGTTGTAGGTGAATGAATCGAAATTGTCCAGCAAAAGAAACATGGGCGGCAATGAGGTTTCGGGTTTGCCGGGAGGTTTCGGGCTTTGCAAAGATACTATTTGCCATCCGCAGCCAGCGGTTCGCGGTCATATTTTCCGGTTCCGCGCGGGCGTGGCAAAGCGGTGGCTTGGGGCGGCAACCCCACAAACCCGCCGGTCTTGATTGCGCCGGTTACGCTGGATTACGGAAACAGCGGTGCGGAAAAACCCGGACGGAAAGCGTCATCCGCACAATGGCCGGTGCAATGGAAGGTTTTTTGCGGAAAAACATTACAAGTCACAAAACCTTAAACTTACGGTAACATCCGTGAAACAGTAAAACAATACCTTTGTGGAAAGTAAGTTTTCTTCATATACTTTTGTTTGGTTAGGGGAATGGGTTGCCTGATTCGGGCAGCCTATTTTTTTGCCCCGAATAGTCCCCCAACCCCCGAAGGGGAAGCGGCCTCCCCTAAATCCCCTCCGAAAGAGGGGACTTTTAATAAGGGCGGGTTTGGGCTTTTTGAAACATACTATTTCGGGGGCGGAACCAGCTGCCCGTAATCCAGTTCCTGCCAGCGGTTTTCAATGTCTTCCATGCGCATAATCTCATCCAGCACCGCATCCTGGCGTTTGCCCACCGCCAACGCCTCGGAATAAGGCGTGTTGCTGAACGAAATCATGGTGTAGAGCGGAGTCCAGCGGTCGGGGTGCTGGTGGTAGATGTGCGCCTCGATTTTTTTGCGCAACAAAAACTCCGGCTTGCCCACTTTGTCGCGCATTTCCACGAAATTTTGTAGGGCCAGTTCGGCAATGGCATCGGCATCGGGCTTGCGCGACTGCTGGTATTCGTTGAATACCGCCGCCCAGTCGTCATTGCCCTGCAGCCCGATGATCTCATCCAGCACCACGCAATCCTCGAAGCCGCAATTCATGCCCTGCCCGTAAAACGGCACAATGGCGTGCGCCGCATCACCAATCAGTGCCACTTTGTCACGGTACGTCCACGGATAGCAGCGCACCGTGAGCAAGGCCGAGGCCGGGTTGGCAAAGTATTCGGTTTGCAGGCCGGGCATGAGTGGCAGGATGTCGGGGAAAGTGCGCGCAAAAAAATCGTGCAGTTGTGCCGGAGTCCGGATTTGGGCGAACGACGGATTGCCTTCCCACGGGAAAAATAGCGTGCAGGTAAAACTCTTGTCGGGGTTGGGCAGGGCAATGAGCATGAAATGGCCGCGCGGCCAGATGTGCAGGGCGTGCGGCTCAATGGCCCAGCCGCCATCGGGTGCGGGCGGAATGGTCAGTTCCTTGTAGCCATGTTCAATGTAATCCTGCGAATAATCGAAAAGCGGCCGCTTCATCATGGCCTGCCGGATGGCGGAAAACGCACCGTCGGAACCGAAAATCAGGTCAGGGCGGATTTCGGATCTCGTACCGCTGGGAGCGGTTTGGGCAATTTCCAAGATACTGTTTTGCAAATCCACCGCCGTGCATTTGTGTTCGAACAGGAATTTGGCTCCGGCACGTTCGGCGGCATCCATCAGCGTTTGGTTCAGCAGGCTGCGCGAAACCGAATAAATGGCCTGCCCTTCGTTGCCGTACGGCTGGTAGGTGAGTTTGCCCTGCGGGTCGTGCATCATGCGGCCGGGCATGGGGATGGCAAATTTCTTGACTTCCGCTTCCAGCCCGACGGTGCGCATGGCCCGCCAGCCCCGTTCGCTCATGGCCAGGTTTATGCTGCGCCCATCGTCCCAGTCATTGGCGCGCAAATCGGGGCGTTTTTCAATGACCTGCACTTGGTGGCCGCGCCGCGCAAGTAAGGCAGCCAGCAACGAACCGACAAGGCCCGCGCCGAGAATGGAAATGTTTTTCAAAATTGGCAGTGCGTTTGTATGACTATATTAGACCTGTTTCTTAAATAAGTTGCGTTTTTGAGCTAAAAAACGGTTTTTTGTGCCGAAAATAGGCTCTAAGGCCAAAAATTGATTTTGAAACTCTACTTACGGTTATCCAAACGCGTTTATTGTAAGAAACAGGTCTATTGTGAAGCAGTTGGTTAATGAGAGGGTTTCCCGAAAACAGTATGTTAGCAAAAGGATAAGCCCGGCTTCTGTTCAAACCCGGCTGAACCGGTGCTTCCTTTTCATGAACCACACTTCAAGCGTGTGGTAAGATACTGAGGCCAAGGCCACCGTGAAAGCCAATACCGTCATGTACAGGGCGGTGCCGGCAAGAACACCCTCGATATTGCCAACTCCGGTAAAATAGTGCAACACGCCGATTGCCAGCACGATGGCGATGTTGTGGTACATGTACAAGCCATAGGATATTTTTCCCAAGTAGTGCAGCACTGGATGCTCCAAACTGATGAGCCGCTTGGGGTTGGCCGCCAGGTTCAGTATGATGATGATGAAAAACACTGAGTAAAACTCTTGGCTCACCTTTGCACCGCGCAGCACCATGACCACCGAAAGCGCAAGTGCCACTATCTGGGGGCGTTTGGCAAACGCTATTTTTAGCATTTCGGTTTTGTTGAAATAAAGCACATAAGCCCCCAAGCCACCGATGGCCATGCAACTGATGCGCAAGTCCCTGAAAAAGGCGGTGACAATTTGTGCCGACTCGAACCACGCCTCGTTTTGCCAATGCCAGTTGTGGCCGATCGAAATCATCAGGTCGCCCAAAAAACCGCTGGACAACAGCACGATGACGATGATGGTTATGGACATGACCTTCACGTGTTTCTGGGTATAGTTCATCAGCACCGGCCACAACAGATAGAATTGCTCCTCCACACCGATAGACCACAACTGGCCGGCGTAGGGTACTTGCGGATATACCACCGAGGCCACATTAGGCAGGATGGCCAGGAAAAGCACCGCCTTGGCAATGAAATTGTCGTGCAACTGGTCGGTGAGCACCGGAATGTAAAAGAAACCGATTTTGGGCAATACGAACAAGGCCAAAATCACAATCAAATAATAAAGCGGCCATATCCGCAGCACGCGGCGCATATAGAATGCCTTGACTGATATGCGTCCGTATTTTTCCTTTTCGGCCAATAGCAAATACGTAATCAGGAAACCGCTCAACACGAAAAACAGCGTCACACCGATGCCGCCCATATAATCGATGAAGACATTGGTGTCGTAGATGTTCGGCAGGCCCAATTCGTTTTTGACCTGCTCAGTATGCGAGATGATTACGAGCAGGGCGGCCAAAAAACGCAAACCGTTGAGGTTCGGGAAAAAAGTGCCGGGCGGCCTCATGACAGTTTCTTGGATTACGGTTTGTGAGGACATGGGTGTGTTTATGTTAAACGAGTGAAACAGGCTTTCCGTCAAAGGTAATAGAGCGGCAAAAAATAGTATGTTTCAAATTGCCGAAACCTCCCGCACACTTGCCGCCAGAACCTGGCCGCAGCGGTACACATCTTCAAATGAATTATAGAGCGGCACCGGCGACAGGCGAATCACGTCCGGCTCGCGCCAATCGCCGATGATGCTGGCGGCGTGGAGTTTCTCGAACACCGCCCGGCCGCCTTTCCGCACCAGCATGGACAGTTGGCAGCCGCGTTCCAGCGGGTTTTCGGGCGTGATGATGGTCAGGTTTTCGCGCAGCAACGGGTCGTTTTGGATGATGGATTCCAAAAAACCCGTCAGCCGGATGCTTTTTTGGCGCAATTTTTCAATATCGGCCTCATCAAAAATATCCAGCGCGGCGCGGTGGGCGGCCATGAGCAAGACTGGGCCGTTGGCCAGTTGCCACCCGTCAGCCCCGTGTTGCGGCACAAAACCCTTTTTCATCTGGAAACGCGTGGCCTCGTCGTGGCCCCACCATCCCGCCAGACGCGGCAGGCTTGGGTTGTCGGCGTGCCGTTCGTGTACGAAAGCCCCGGCCACGCCGCCCGGACTGGAATTAAGGTATTTGTAGCTGCACCACACCGCAAAGTCGGCATTCCAATCGTGCAGGTGCAGCGGCACGTTGCCAATGGCGTGGGCCAAATCAAAACCCACGCAGGCTCCGGCTTGGCGGGCGGCTTTGGCAATGGCTTGCATATCGAATACTTGGCCGGTGTAGTAATTGATGCCGCCAAACAGGACAAGGGCGGGTTTGGTGTTTTCGGAAGATACTATTTCCAGAATGTCTTCGGTGCGCAAAGTATGTTCGCCTTCGCGCGGCTTCACTTCGATAATCGCATCGGCCGGGTCGAAACCGTGCAGGCGCACCTGCGATTCGATGGCGTATTGGTCGGACGGGAAGGCTCCAGCTTCCATCACGATACGGTACCGGCCTGGCACGGGCCGGTAAAACGACACCATCAGCAGGTGCAGGTTGGTGGTCAGGTTGTTCATTGCCACCACTTCGTGCGGCAGTGCGCCGGTCAGTGTGGCCAGCGGCTCGCGGAACTGCTTATGATATGTAAGCCACGGCTGCTTGCCCGTAAAATGGCCTTCCACGGCCAGCGTTTCCCAGTGCCGCATCTCGTTTTCAATGATTTCGCGGGCAGCTTTGGGCTGCAATCCCAGTGAGTTGCCGCAGAAATAAATCGCTTCCTGCCCATTGATGACCGGAATATGGAAACGCTGCCGAAAGTGCCGCAGCGCATCAGCCGCATCCATCTGGCGGGCGGCGGCAAGGGTGTTTTCGCGGGCTTTTGCGGGGCTGTCGGTCATGGGTGAAAATAGTATCTTTCGGAAAGGCGAAACCCGCCTATTGCATCCTGTACAGGACAATAGTGTGGCGGGAAATGTTTTGCAAAACAGTATCGCCGGAAAGCCGCCCGCCATACGGAAGCGGCAATCAGATGCCGTCCGGTTTTTCCATGACCGTGCCACAGCGTTGGCAGGTGCGTAGCGACATTGAGTTCCAGAACCGATCCATGACCACGGGCAACTGGCCGACAATATCCGAAACGGGGACAAATTCCTCGTGCAGTTTATTGCCGCAGTTTTCGCAGAACCACAAAAAACCGTCTTTCTCACCGGGCTTGCGGTATCGTTCAATAACTAGGCCAATGGAGCCGGCCGTGCGGCGCGGCGAATGCGGCACGCGGGGCGGCAACAGGAACATATCGCCAGCCTTAAGCACAATGTCAGTGATTTCGCCGTTCTCCACGATTTTCAGCGTGATTTCGCCTTCCAGTTGGTAAAATAATTCCTCGCCTTCATCGTAATGGAAATCCTTGCGGGCGTTGGGGCCACCCACCACCATCACAATGAAATCGTCATTTTGTCTGTACACTTGCTGGTTGCCCACGGGCGGCTTGAGCAGATGGCGGTTTTCACCGATCCATTGTTGCAGGTTAAAGGGACGCTGAATCATGATGAATTTTGGAAGGATGAACCGAATGGATGAGCCGGACGCACGCAGTTGAATGAGCCATAAGCTCTTAAGCGGCGTGTTATACCGGACAGACACTGTTGAATGCGAAAGTAAAGATATTCCGGCAAACAGCCGGGCGGGAATTGAAAAAGCCCGCTTTTGGCGGGCTTCCAAACATGATAAGGTAACTTGGCAGTGCGCAAACAACCCGTCAAAGCGCAAACAACCCGTCAAACGGTTACCGGCTCTGCGATACCCGAGGCTTTGGCAGCCTTGGCGGCTCTGGCTTTGGCCAATGCTGCCGCGCGTTTGAGGTTTGTTTCGGCGGAAGCGGGTGCTCTCTTGACAATAGGCTTGGCAACAACCGGCTTTTCGGCTACCGGCTCGGGAGATTTGGTTGCCTTTTCGGCCTTTGTCTGCACTGCGGGTTTTGTTACAGTCTTTTTTGCGGCGGCTGCCTTTTCCACCGGTTCTGCGGCGGCTATTTTTGCCGGCCTTCCCCTTCTTTTTGTCACCGGCATTTCAGCCGATTCCACTGTTTTCTTGCTTGCGGACTTTGTTGTTTCAGTTTTTGGCGAAACCGCTTTTGCCTTCAATTTATACTGTTTTTTCGGTTTGGCTGTCTCCGCCGATTTCTCTGCCGACTTCAACGCCTTGCCCAGTGCCTTGCTGAATTTCTTGGCCACTTTGCCTGCGCTTATTTCAATGGTGTCCTCTATTTCCCTTGCGGTTCTGGGGTCTATTTCCTTAACGACTTCCCGGATTTTGAGGAGGATTTTTTTGGTCAACTGATCCCTGCTGATTTTTTTGGCTTTCATAAAAAACGGTTTTTTAATTGAGAAGAACTGATTTTAATTGGATTTTTATAGCGTTGCTGCACAAACCTACTGGATTATGATATATTATCAAAATGTTACGTGTATTTTACTGGCATTTTCACGCATTTTTTTTGAGAAAACAAAAACCCACGCCTCCGAAAATAGAAAAAGCCCGCTGTAAACGGGCTTTTGGTACAGTGTTTTCCGGCTTTTTCGTGGCCCGTGTCAATGGGTGGCAACGGCGGATTTTGGTTTGGCGGCCGGTTTTGGTTTCATGCCTGTCTTGTTTTTACCTTTGGATACCGCCTCCGTTTTCTGTGTTTTCTTCAGTGCCTTGCTGAATTTCCGGGCTATCTTCTCCGAATCTTTCATAACCGACTTGTGTACGCTTTTTGCGGCTTCGGGGTGGATGCTGTTTACAAGTGCTTGAATTGTTTCCGACAGTTTCACTGCCAATTGTTTCTTGGTGGTTTTTTCGGTTTCCATTTCTTTTGGTTTTTTGATTGGTATTTAAACTCAGTGTGATTTGTTTCACGCACAAAGGTATATATTACGTGTATGTTATCCTAATATTACGCAAATGTTAACAAATCCAACTTTGGCTTTGACCAGCCCCGTGCGCTTCAAATCGCTCCGGCGGTTCGCTTGCGCCAGCATTCCCAAAGGATTATGCCAATGCTCACCGACACATTGAGTGAGTGTTTGGTGCCGAACTGGGGAATCTCCACGCACACATCCGAATGGGCGAACAGTTTTTCGTCCACGCCAAAAACCTCATTTCCAAATACGAAACAGTGTTTTTCACCGGCCGACACCCGGAAATCCTGCAACGCCACGCTGTCTGCGGCCTGTTCCATCAGCACAATCCGGTAGCCTTCGGCCTTGAGTTTTTGCAGCGCGGCCAAGCTGTTTTCCGCGTATTCCCACAACACCGATTCAGTTGCGCCCAGCGCGGTCTTGGCTATTTCGCGGTTGGGCGGCGTAGCGGTGATGCCGCACAGGACTATTTTTTCCACGGCAAACGCATCGCCCGTGCGGAAGGCCGAGCCTACATTGTGCGCACTCCGCACATTGTCCAGAAGAATGACGAAGGGATTTTTTTTCGTATTTTTGAAGTCCGCCACCGAAACACGGTTGAGGTCTTCCATGGAAAGTTTGCGCATGGAGATGAGGTTGAATATGAGGCCAAGTATGAAATGAATGAATATCCGCCCGCAAAAATAGTATCTTTTGAAAAGCCCACCCCCCCTGCCCGGATTGCGGATACAGACCAATGCCTTAGATTGTGCGGATGAACAACCGGGTTTGGCATTTTTGAAAGATACTATTTTCCGGCAGGTTTTTGGCCCTTCCGCCAAGCGAGTCTCAGACTCGCAACCAGTCGTCGCGCGTTAAAAACGCGCGACAGATGACAATAAATGACAGATAACGGGGTTGATTCGCCAGATTAGTCATCACCCTTTTTCGAATCCGTAATCACTTTGAACCGATAAAATGAAAGCCGACGAAACGCCTTTGATGAAGCAATACAACCAGTTCAAGACCAAACATCCGGGGGCTTTGCTGCTGTTTCGCGTGGGCGATTTTTATGAGACTTTCGGCGACGATGCCGTCAAAACCAGCAAGATACTGGGCATCGTGCTTACCAAACGCTCCAACGGGGCCGCTGCCGACGTGCCGCTGGCCGGTTTTCCGCACCACTCGCTGGAAGGCTACTTGGCCAAACTGGTGCGGGCGGGGCAGCGCGTAGCAATCTGCGACCAACTCGAAGACCCGAAATATGCCAAGGGATTGGTCAAGCGCGGCGTGACCGAACTCGTAACGCCCGGCGTGGCTTTCAGCGATAACGTGCTGGATATGCGGCGTAACAACTACTTGGCCGCTGTTTATTTTGCCAAAGACACTATCGGCGTGGCTTTTCTGGATGCCTCCACGGGCGAGTTTTTCACCACGCAGGGCGAGGTGAATTATATAGAAAAACTGTTGCAGGGATTTTTGCCGTCCGAGTTGCTGTTTGCCAAGCCGCAGAAGGAGCGTTTCTTTGAAACCTTCGGCGACAAATTTGCCACTTACGCGCTGGACGACTGGATTTTCACGCACGACTACGCCCACGCCACGCTGACGCAACATTTCAAGACAACTTCGCTCAAAGGCTTTGGCGTGGAAAACCTGACCGAAGGCATCATCGCCGCCGGCAGCATCATGCACTATTTGGCTGAGGCGCAACACAAAAACCTGAAACACATTGGCAGCATTGCCCGGCTCGACGAAGACCGCTACGTGTGGCTTGACAAATTCACGATCCGTAATTTGGAACTCGTACACGCGCAAGCCGATGGCGGCGTGCCCCTGATTGAAGTGCTGGATCACACCGTGACACCGATGGGCAGCCGCCTGATGCGCAAATGGCTGGTGTTGCCATTAAAAGAAAAAAAACTGATTGAGGAACGGCTGGAAGTGGTGCGCGAATTCACGCAAAACACTGACTTGCAAGACGACCTGCTGAAATACCTGAAAGTATTAGGCGACATGGAGCGACTGATTTCAAAGGTGGCCGTGCGCCGCGCCAACCCGCGCGACTTGCTGCAACTGAAACGGTCGCTGTTGCAGATTGCGCCGCTGAAAACAATTCTGGCCGCGCTGCCGCTGCCGCAACTCAAGAAAATCGCCGACCGCCTGAATCCGTGTCCGTATTTAATTGAACGGCTGGAAAAGGAACTGCACGACGAGCCGCCCGTGGTGACCAACCAAGGCGGCCTGATGAAAGACGGCGTAAACGCGGAACTGGACGAACTGCGCAAAATCGCGTATTCGGGCAAGGATTATTTGCTGCAATTGCAACAGCGCGAAATTGAGAACACCGGCATTTCGTCGCTGAAAGTAGCGTTTAACAAAGTGTTCGGCTATTATCTGGAAGTCACGCATTCGCATTCGCACAAAGTACCCAAATCCTGGATCCGCAAACAGACACTGGTCAATGCCGAACGCTACGTGACCGAGGAATTGAAAGTGTACGAGGAGAAAATATTGAATGCCGAAGAACAGATTTTCTACATCGAGCAGCGGCTTTTTCAGGAATTGGTGTTGGCCGCCAGCGAATACGTGACGCAAATACAACAGAATTCGCAAGTGCTGGCCATGCTCGACTGCCTGCTTTCATTTGCCAAAGTGGCGGTGAAAAACCGGTACGTGCAGCCCGAAATCACCAGTGGAAAGGAAATTGACATCAAGGAAGGTCGCCACCCGGTGATAGAGCAGCAACTGCCGCCCGGCGAAAGCTACGTGCCAAATAGTATCTTTTTAAATGATCAAACCCAGCAGATTGTCATCATTACCGGCCCCAACATGGCGGGCAAATCGGCGTTGCTGCGGCAAACGGCCCTGATTGTGCTGATGGCGCAAATGGGCAGTTTCGTGCCCGCCACCGAGGCTCGCATCGGTTTGGTGGACAAGGTGTTCACGCGCGTGGGTGCGTCGGATAATTTGTCGCGTGGCGAATCCACGTTCATGGTCGAAATGACAGAAACGGCCAGCATTCTGAACAACCTAAGCGAGCGGAGCCTGGTGCTGATGGACGAGATTGGCCGCGGCACCAGCACCTACGACGGCATTTCGATTGCGTGGAGCATTGTGGAGCACCTGCACAGCCACCCGAAATGCCGCGCCAAAACACTGTTTGCCACGCACTACCATGAACTGAACCAACTCGCCGACGATTTTCCGCGCATTAAAAATTACAATGTGTCGGTGAAGGAAGTGAATAATAAGGTCGTGTTTCTGCGCACCTTGAAAGAAGGCGGCAGCGAACACAGCTTCGGCATCCACGTGGCGCAAATGGCCGGGATGCCGCCCACGGTGGTGCAGCGCGCCAACGAAATCATGCACCACTTGGAACAGGACAAGATCAGGCAGCAAGCCCGCGAACGCATCCGCGAAGTGCCCAAGAACAACTACCAGACCACGCTGTTTGAAGCCGACCCGGTTTTGAAACGCATCGGCGAAGCACTGGACAAAGTGGACGTGAACACGCTCTCCCCGATTGAAGCGTTGCTGAAACTCAATGAACTGAAACTGATGGCTGGGAAGAAATAAGTACTTGCCATTAGACTTGTTGCGATGATAAATATTTTGATAATCAAGCAATTTATATGTTTCGGATTATCATTGAAAAACAGAGCGTTTGACAGTTCCTTCCACTTATCAGGCCATCGTTTTCATCAAAGCCGGGATGCCGACACTTGTATGTTGAGATTCTAACTGTAAAAATCATCGCAATAAGTCTATTATTAACTGATGTTACGCACGGTTTCAGTAGATTCCATAAAAACAAGATTTTGGCTGTCGGTCAAAGGTGGTTTCCGAGAAACTGGCTTATCTACTGCGTAACATCAGTCAGTCATTAATTCATTTATTCGACTAACGACCTAGGAAAAGCCGTTTTCCCGGCGAGGCAAACCCGAAACCCCACATATCCTTAACTTGGAAACCGGAACCTGTGGCACACTGGCTCCGGCAGGGTTTAGCATCAATCACTTGACCATTCCCACTTATTTCCAAGTATCTTTTCAAGCCTCCTTTTTGGGAGGGGGTTGGGCGAGGCTCGCAATCATCTCCGCCACTTCGCGGCCGGTTTGCATGGCGGCATTCAGCGACGGGTAGGCCGTGTAATCGCCGCACCGGTACGTGAAGTCGTTGATTCTGAGGGGCAGTGGTTTTTGCGAATCGGGAAAATGCTGCGGCAAGGCGTGCGGAATGCGGTAAGTTCGCAAATGCTGCCAATGCCGGGTCTGGGTCTGGTCGCCGAACCAAGCGTGCAGTTCGCGTTGCACTTGGTGGGCCAGTTCCATACCCGACAAACCCGAGTTGCCCACCACGCTCACCGAAACCAGCGTTTTGCCCGGCGGCGCGTACGAAGGTGCCACATCCGAGAGCACGGCCACGTTGTTCACCAATCCGTCGGCATCGGCATTTACGGCAATCATGGGCTTGGCCAGCGGTGAGCGGTCGGCGGAGAAATAGACGCATTCGGTGCCATTGAAATCAACCGTATTGTGGTATTGCGGAATCAGGTTTTCGGCCTCCGGCGCATCAGTGGCAATCACAATGGTTTGGGCATCAAGAGTTTCACCATTGGTAAGGTAGAGTGTGTGTCCGTCTATTTTCCAGACTTTGGCTTTCAGCCGGATGCTCGCCTTTGGCAGCCGCGCCGCCAATTGTTCCGGTATGGCTTGTATGCCGTGGGCGGGCAGCACAACATCGCCGGTGGCGAACTGGTTGAAGAGGAACCGGAAAAACCCGTCGGCGGTGAGCAATTCCTTTTCCAGGAAAACGCCGCTGAAAAAAGGCCGGAAAAACGTGTCGATCATTTCTTCGCTGTAGCCGAAACCGCTCAGGAACGCCAGCGTGGAGCGGGAGGTTTGGCCGTTTCCAACCATACTATTTCCGGCGGCCTTCACGTGGCGGGTCAGTTGCAGTATTTTCAGTTTGTCGCGCAGGGTTCCTACCGGCGCGGCCAATGCTTGCGGTGCCGACAACGGGTTTTTGAGCGGGTTGGGCATGGTCAGCAACTTGCCGTCCTTGCGGATGATGGCTCCGGAACGGAATGGTTTAAAGTCCAGCGCAGTGTAATCGAGCAGTTTTTCGGCTTCGGGATACGAGGTCAGGAATATCTGGAAACCCCGGTCCAGTTGGAAACCATCCACGGTGTCGGTGCGTACGCGTCCGCCCACGCCGTCGGAGGCTTCCAATATCGTGAATGGTATCTGCCTGTCTTGCAGGTATTTGGCGCAAGTGAGTCCGGCCATTCCGGCCCCGATGATGACAACCATGCTGGTGTGTTTTGGGTGTGAGATTTACCATTACCAACCTTGTGCCAGCGCATTTGTTCGGCTATTCGGTTACATCCCGAATGCCGCCACCTGATCCAGCAGTTGCAGCCGCCCGACAATGCTGCCGGGTAGCAGAATCGTGCCGGGCGATGTGACGGCATTGGCACCGATGCGCGAACCGTCGCCGACCAGCGCGCCGAATTTGACCGAGCCGGTTTTCACGATTTTCCCATCCGCCACAACCCGGATCGTTTTGTCCGCCCTTTCATTGAAATGGTTGGCAAGCACGGCTCCGGCTTCCAGATTCACGTTTGCGCCAAGCAGCGAATCGCCCACAAAATTGAAATGCGCCAATGCACTGCCTTGGAAAACAAAACTTGATTTCACCTCGCTGCCCGGCCCAATAGTCACGTTTTCAGCCAGAAACACGCCGCCGCGCACATAGGCGTGGGTCGCAATGAAACACCCTTTGGATATGATTACGGGCGGTTTCAGAACCACGCCTTCCTCAAGCACAGCCTCGCGGTGGATGGCGATTTGGTTGCGGATCACAAACTCGCCATTCAATGTCGCCAGCATACGGCTTACCAATCCGGCAGCCTGCGCAGTGATGGCCCAGGGCGTTTGGTAGCCGGACAATAACGGGCAGGTTTGGAAGATTTGAAAGATACTATTTTGCAGCATCGCATTGCCGTTGTAAGGCGGTGAAGATACGCAAAAAGCCACCTTGAGGTGGCTTTTTGCGTATCCGAAAAAATGAACTTCGCCGCAAGATCAGAAGAAATAATTGATTCCGATGTTGGCTCCGGAACCAAGTCCGAAATTCAAATTCGATGTGTTATTGTTGTCGCCCTTCGGATTGATAACGCGATAAGACAAACCGCCAACATTCAGATTGATTCCCCAATGTTCCGTAGGGAAATAAGAAAAGCCGGGGTTTGCCGAAATGGAAAATATATTCTCTGGAAATGTGTTATTTGTGAAAGAATTCTTGGTTTTACCGAAGCTAAAATATGTACCTAAACTTGGTGAGAAAAAGAATTTTCCATCTACGATTGGAACAAAATACCGTATGGAAGGCATGATACTAAAATTGCTTCCCGTCGCTTTTACCAGAATCGAATTTCCTTGAAAATCCTGATTGAGATAAGTGTTTTTGAAGGAACCGTATCCTATTCCGAAACCGAGAGCGAAACGATTGGCAACAAAATATCCGACGCTTGGCAAAATACTGAAGTTGCTGCCCTTGATATCTTTATTGCTTTGGTTGGATTCTGAATTGAAACCCATGCTTCCGCCAATGAAAAATTTTCCTTTTTCGGTTTGGGCATGGGATTCAATACAGGCCAATGCGACGATGATGGTAATGATGATTTTTTTCATACGATTCGGGTTTAGATGCGACACGCCTTTCCCAAAAACTGTACCAAAAATCCTTCATCCAAGATAGTCGCGCTGACCGGTTTCCGGGTATTTGTCCGAACACGCCAAGCAAGCCGCTGGGTTTGCCACTCCCGAAAGCTTTCCGGAAAATAGTATCTTTTTAAAACCTGAAACCTGCGGTTTCCGGGCACAAGCTAAAGCGTGTGCTACTGCCGCATCCGTTTGAATTCATTGATCAGGCCGTTGGTCGAGGCATCGTGCGTGGTTATTGGCTCGTTGCCGGTCAGTTCGGGCAGGATTTGGTTGGCCAGTTGCTTGCCCAGTTCCACGCCCCACTGGTCAAAGCTGAAGATATTCCAGATGGCACCCTGCACAAAAACCTTGTGTTCGTACATGGCAATCAGGCTGCCCAGGCTGCGCGGCGTGATTTGTTTGAGCAAAATGGAATTGGTGGGGCGGTTGCCGGTGAAGGTTTTGAACGGGGCAATGCGTTTGATGTCCGCATCCGTTTTTCCGGCGGCCACGAGTTCGTCCAGCACCTGCTCTTCGGTTTTGCCCTGCATCAGGGCTTCGGTCTGCGCGAAAAAGTTGGACAGCAGCAGCGTATGGTGGTTGCCCACCGGATTGTGGCTGATGGCCGGGGCAATGAAATCGCAGGAAATGAGTTTGGTGCCCTGGTGAATCAGTTGGTAGAACGCGTGCTGGCCGTTGGTGCCCGGCTCGCCCCAAATCACGGGGCCGGTCTGGTAGTCGGCGGCGTTGCCGTTACGATCCGTGCTTTTGCCGTTGCTTTCCATGTCGCCCTGCTGGAAATAGGCCGCAAAACGGTGCAAATATTGGTCGTAAGGCAGGATGGCGTGCGATTCGGCCCCGCAAAAGTTGTTGTGCCAAATGCCGATCAAGGCCAGCATCACCGGGATATTCTGTTCCAAGGGCGTTTCGCGGAAATGGTTGTCCATGGCGTGTGCGCCTTCGAGCAATGCCCGGAAATTGCCGAAGCCAACCACGCACGCAATGGAAAGCCCGATGGCCGACCACAGCGAATAGCGGCCGCCCACCCAATCCCAGAAACCGAACATATTGGCCGTGTCGATGCCGAACTTGGCCACTTCCCCGGCATTGGTGGACAATGCCACAAAGTGCCCGGCCACTAATTTTTCATCTTTGGCCGCCTCCAAAAACCAATTGCGCGCCGTGTGCGCATTGGCCATGGTTTCCTGGGTGGTGAAGGTTTTTGAGGCAACCATGAACAGCGTGGTTTCGGGATCCACGCGTTTGAGCGTCTCGGTAATGTGCGTGCCATCCACATTCGACACGAAATGCACCTGCATGTTTGGCTGCCAGTACGGCCGCAATGCCTCGGTGACCATGACCGGCCCCAGGTCAGAGCCGCCAATACCGATGTTCACGATGTCGGTGATGGCCCGGCCCGTGTAGCCGCGCCACTGGCCGGAGATGATCTTATCGGAAAATACTTCCATCCGTTCCAGCACGGCATTGATTCCAGGCATCACGTCCTGGCCAGCCACCAGCACGGGCGTGTTGGCGCGGTTGCGCAGGGCGGTGTGCAGCACGGCGCGACCCTCGGTTTCGTTGATGGCCCCGCCCGAAAACATGGCGGCAATGGCGGCTTCAAGTTGCGTTTCGCTGGCAAGTTGCAGCAGCAGGGTTTTGGTATCCTGGGAGATACTATTTTTGGAAAAGTCCACGAGCATATCCTCAAAACCCAGCGAGAACTGCCCGAAACGCTGGTCGTTTTCCGCAAACAAGTCCCGGATGCGGCGCGTCTTGGTTTCCTGGTAGTGCGTGGCGAGTTTCTGCCAAGCGGCGGTGCGGGTCGGGTTTATTTTGGGAAGCATGGTGTCGCGTCGGGTGGATGGATGGCGCAAGTTTGGGGAAGAATCGGCGGAATTGCAAAACAGTATCTTTCAAAAAGGCCAAACCCGCCGAAAAAACCTACGGGGTTTTGAAAACCCCGTAGGTTTAACCTTGTCGCGAGTTTTGAACGCGTGACGGTTGGTTCCGCGTTTGCAATGCGGTTGGCCGAAGGCCAAAAAAACTGCTTCAAGAAACAGTATCTTTCAAAAACCCCAAACCCGGCGCGTCTTCCACCACCGATTTTCGTGAAAAATCCGTGGTGAAACGAACTTTCGGCGGCGAATCAGCCAGCCACCAGTTCCTTGGCTTTTTTCTCGTGTACTGCTTCGGCCAGCCACAGGAATTCCTTGGTGAAATTATTGAGGCTTTTGCGGAAATTCTCGTCGGTCAGGTTGCCTTCCTCGTCGAATTTCTGCGTCAGTTGCGGCACCAGCAGCATGTGCGGCGCGGCAAAGGCAAACAATGCCGGCACCAGTTGCTGCATCTGCATGGCGGCCCGCATACCGCCCATACCGCCCGTGGTCGCGGTGACAATGCCAATGGCTTTTTTGGAAAACTCGGTCTTGTTGTACGAATCCACCATGTTTTTCAGGGCGGGCGTGTAGGTGCCGTTGTATTCGGGCGTGACAAACAGGAACGCGTCGGAACGGTGCAGGATGCCGCCCAGTTCCAGCATCACCGGCGATGGCTGCGGGTGACTGGTGACGACTTCCTCAAAAAGCGGAATCGGATACCGGGCCAGGTCAGCCATGGTAACGTCAAGGTTTTCAATGCCTTGCAAAAATTTTTCCAGACCCAAAGCTACACGGTGCGACAGTCGCCCAATGCGCGTGCTTGCGGAAACAATTGTCAGATTCATGTTGTATGGATTTTTTTTATGGGATTTCCGGAATCCGGAACAGTACGGTGCTTTGAAGCAGAACCCCGAACCGGAGCCAAAGGTTTGGAAACGGGGTTTGGGCCTTTGCAGGGATACTATTTTCCCGGCACTGTTTCCAGCACCCTGTTCACACGGTTTATCTCGTCTTCAATGATGGTGTGCGGCATTCCCGGATAGATTTGCGTGTCCACGGCGGCCCCCATTTTCTGGAAAACCGCCGCGCTTTCCAGCACGCGCCGCTTCGGAATGTGCGCATCCGTGTCGCTGCAACCCAAAAACACGGGTGTGCCGCCAAAATCGCCCGCGTAGTTGCGCGGTGTGCCCTCCGGCCCGATCAGGCCGCCGCTCAACCCGAAAACGCCGCCGTAACGCCGGGCATTGCGCGCCGCAAACTCCAATGCCAGGCACGCGCCCTGCGAAAAGCCGAGCAGGTAAATGTTTTCCAGCGGTATGCCGTTGCCCAGCACGCGGTCGGTCACGTTTCCGATCACGTCCAGGGCCGACGACAAATCCGGTTCGTTCTGTTCCAGCGGCACCAGAAACGAGTGCGGATACCAGATGTTGCCCGCAGCCTGCGGCGCGATGAAAGCCATGCCCGGCTGCCGGAAATACTTGGCCAGCTCCAGGATGCTTTGCGCCGTGGCTCCGCGTCCGTGAACCATAATCATGGCCCGGTCGGCATCGAGTAGGCAAACGCCGCTCTTTTCGTAATTGTCAGGTTTGTGTGTCATGTCTGTTAGTCCGCAGGCAACAGTCCGCAGGAAAAAGCGGGTTTGGGGATTTTTGAAGATGCTATTTTACCTCACCCCCGGCCCCTCTCCTGCTGAGAGGGGAGCAAAGCTCCCTTTTTTCACCCCTCTCAGCAGGAGAGGGGCCGGGGGTGAGGTTTTTCAGCAGTTCGGGCGGCCGCAAGGGCCGCCCCTACGGCAAATGTATGGTTTCCAAATTGCCTTCTATTTCGGCGCGTCTGGCTTCGTACCACGGCGGCAGTTGCAGGTATTCACCCAAATGCCCTGCCTCCTCATCCACCGTGAAACCGGGCGGATTGGTGGCGATTTCAAACAGGATTCCGCCCGGTTCGCGGTAATAAATGGAATGGAAATACTGCCGGTCAATGACTTGGGTTGGCTGGTAGCCCGCTTGCAGCAATTTTTCGCGGATTTCAAGTTGCGTGGCATCCGAATCGGTGGCGAAAGCCACGTGATGCACCGTTCCGGCTCCCTGCAAGCCGCGCAAATCGGTGGGGCGGTGCAGCACATCCACAAAACTGCCCGGCTCGCCGGTTCCCGCCGCAAACCGCATCCGGTCGCCGTCTTCGGCCACCAAGCGGTGCTGCATGGCTTCGGTGAGCAGTTTTACGGTCTTGTCGGCAACGGTTTCGTGCAGCGTCACCGTGTGGAAACCGCGAATCGCCGCCTCGGGCGGAACCACGCCATTGTTCCGGGCGGGGCGGCTGTCGTTGTCGTGCGCTACTAATTCCACGCCCAAGCCGTCGTAATCTTCAAAGCGGATGTAGGTTTCATCGAAGCGTTTTTCGGGCTTGCCGAACGGAATGTTGAACGCTGCCAGCCGGTCCATCCAAAAGCCAAAGGCGTTTTGAGGTATTGAAAATGCGGTGTACGTCAGTTGGTTGGCTCCCTTGCGGCCACGCACCAAGCCACTGTACGGAAAAAAAGTCATGATGGTGCCGGGGCTGCCCGTTTCGTCGCCGTAGTACAGGTGGTACACGTCGGGCGCATCGAAGTTGATGGTTTTCTTGATCATCCGCAAGCCCAGCACGCCCACGTAAAAATCAACGTTGCGCTGCGGGCTGCTTGATAGCGCGGTTACGTGGTGCAAGCCATTGATGAGGTTTTTCATGAAAGGAATGTTTTGATTGCTTATAAATGTATAGACATTTAATGTTTTAACAATTATTATTCCCGACTTGTTTTCATCTCCGCAAGACTGCCAAACCCGGCTTTAACCCATAATGAATAAGACTTATCCAAGACTGGCTGGCATTTTGGCAGGGAAAATAGCCTGACAGAAAGCAACGACTTGTCGCGCGTCTTCAACGCGCCTGGCCGAACGCCAACACACGCGCCACAAAAATAGTATCTTTCAAAAAGCCCAAACCTGCCCGGTTGGACTACAAAAAGGATTTAGGAGAGGCCGTTCCACCTTGGAATTGGGGGCTTTTTTATCCGGCCAACGCCCGGTGCAAATCGCCGATCAAATCATTGGGATGCTCTAAGCCGACGGAAACACGCAGCAGGTTTTCGGGAGCCATGCTGGCGGCACCTTCAACGGAGCGGCGGTGCTCAATCAGGCTTTCCACGCCGCCCAGGCTCGTGGCGCGGGTGAACAATTGCACTCTGGCCGCCACCGCCATTGCTTCCGCCGTGCCGCCTTTTACCTGGAAAGACAGCATACCGCCAAAAGCCGACATCTGTTTCTTGGCGATTTCGTGTCCCGGATGCGTTGCCAATCCCGGATAATGAACCGCCACCACGTCCGCGTGTTGCGCTAAAAATGCGGCTATTTTCAGCGCGTTTTCCGATTGCGTGCGTACCCGCAACGGCAGCGTCTTGATGCCGCGTGCCACCAGCCAGCACTCAAACGGCGAGGGAACCGCCCCGCCCAGGGTCTGTATTTTTTTGATTCGCGCGGCCAACTGTTCGTCTTTCACCACCAACGCGCCGCCCAGCACGTCGCTGTGGCCGCCAAAATACTTGGTGGTGGCGTGCTGCACCATATCGGCCCCCAAATCCAGCGGACGCTGTAGTACGGGCGTGGCCCACGTGTTGTCCACGGCGCACCACGCGTTATGTTGGTGCGCAAGGCTGGCAACGGCTCGGATGTCGGTAATTTTCAGCAGCGGATTGGAAGGCGTTTCCACCCAGACCAAACGCGTGTTGGGGCGGATGGCGTTTTCAACCGCCTGCAAATCAGTCATGTCCACGCGGCTGGTCTGCAAACCCCACGGCCCGAAAATCTCATCCATCAGGGCCGAAGCCGCATAGTACGTATCATCGCCGAGCAGCACATGGTCGCCGGTTTTGAGCGTTTGCAAGGCCGCCGCAATCGCCGCCAAGCCCGAGGCAAACGCGAAGCCGTGCGTACCGCCTTCCAGCGCGGCTAAACTGTGTTCCAGCAGCCGCCGGTTGGGGTTGTCGGCCCGCGAATAGATGTAATCCTTGGGGAAAGTGCCGTCTTCGGCCCGTTCAAACGTGGTAGAAAGGTAAATCGGCGCGGCCACCGCTCCGGCATTTTCGTCGGGCAGGTGCGTGCTGCGGATGGCTAACGTGTCTATGTGCATGGAATCGGTTGGTTAAATCATGGCTGCCGGGTGGTTGCGTCCACTTCGGCAATGAAAATCGTCGGGGCAAAATAGTATATTTTTTTGAGGCCAAACCCCACATTGTCGTTTGCCCGGATTATTTTGCGCACCATGGACGACCAGGAAAGTTTTTTTGCCGGAAACCGCAACCCCCGTTTCACCGCCACCGCGCCGGGCAGCCTAGATATCATGGGCGGCACTGCCGGTTATTTTGGCTCGCTGGTGCTGCAAATGCCCGTGCAGCCACGCATCCAAGTCACGGTGGCCTTGCGCACTGACGGCCTGATCCGCATCCAAGTTTCAAACGCCGGACAAAACCCGCCTTCCAAAATAGTATCTTCCGGATTGGCCAAACCCGGCGGCTCAATTGAATATCTCCGGGATGTTTTGGAACAGACTGCGGGTGGCGGCTGGGCGGTGTACGTGGCCGGTTGCCTGCTGGCTTTGCAACAGGGAAATGGAATCAACATCTCCGGAGTTGATGTCTTTTTGGATGTGCAACTACCAGTCAATGAAGCAATTGTGCCGGCGATGGTGGCTCTGATCCACGTTTTGGCTCAGGCATACAATCTTGCTTTTGTAGGAACGGAACTGCCCGTGCTGGCACGAAAAGCCGCCAGCCTGGTTACGGGCAGACCTTTCGGATTGGCAGGGTTTCTGGCGGCTCACTTGGGCGAAGCCGGTAAAATACTGCCAATCCTATGCCAGCCCGACCACGTTTCCGATTCGTTTCCGGTTCCCGAAGGCTTGCATTTTGTGGGAATCAACAGTGGAAAGCCGAATCCGGCAGAAAACGATGCCCGCGCAACCATGCGCACGGCGGCGTTAATGGGCTACACGATCCTGGCCCTGCACGAGGGCGCGTATCCGCACGAACTGCAACTGGCCCGCGAAACCGGCCAGCGCGAACAACTGCTTTACAACGGCTACCTGGCCAACATCACGCCCCGCGAATTTGAAGACCGCTACGCTTGGCTGCCCAAACAACTGGAAGGCAGCGATTTTACTGACAAATACGGCTTTACGATTGACCCGCTGGCCGAAGTGAAACCCCACGAAACCTACAACATCTTGCAAGCCACGTGCCACCCGGTGTACGAACACACCCGGACGCAGTATTTCTCGCTGCTGCTGCAACATTTTCCGCCACGCACCGACCACGAAATGCACGGAAAATCGCTGCGGCAACTGGGGTCATGGATGCAACAATCGCACGAAAGCCACGCGGCGTGCGGCCTGGGCAGCCCGGAAACGGATGCGATTGTGCAGATGGCGCGTGAAAACGCGGGCAACGGCGTGTACGGAGCCAAGGCAACGGCCAGCGGCGCGGTCTGCCTGTTATGCGACGGCGAAAAAGGGCTGGCAACGGCGCACAAAATCCATGATGCGTATCAGCAGCAACATGGCGGACAGGTGAGTTTGTTCCTGTGAAAATAGTATGTTTTGAAAAGCGCAAACCCGGCACAGTCAAAACTCCAGCGACACCGCCCCCAGCGACAAGCCCGCCGCCGAGCCTGCCAGCAATACTTTCGCGCCCTTTTGCAGGCGGTTGCCGTTGTGCAGTTGTTCGAGGCCCAGCGGGATGGAGGCCGAAATGCAGTTGCCGTATTTTGCCAGGGTGAGAACCATTTGCTCCGGCTTGAGACTGTATTTGCGCACAAACAGTTCGTTTCCAATCAGGCTTGTTTGGTGCGGCACAATGAAATCGTATTCGTGCAACGCGGTATTCGTCTGGTGTGCGAAATCGTCCATGAACCCGTCCAGTTTCTCCAATGTCAGTTTTATCATCTGTTTGCCCTGCATCCGGAAATAAAACGACGGCGCATCGGCGTTCAAGCCCGGCTCCACGACACCGCCCGCCGGAATCATGGCCATTTCCGCGCCTTGGGTATAGTTCCTGAACTGCGAAAGCCCCGGCGTGTAGCCTTCATTGGCGGAGGCCTCCAAAATCACGGCCACGGCCGAATCGCCAAACAGCGAATACGTTTTGGGATCGTGGGGGTCGAGGCTGCGCGAGGCCAGTTCCGCACTGACAATGGCCACCCTTTCCAAGCCCCGGTGCGTCAGGTACAGGTGGGCGATGTCGAGGGCGTGCAGGAAACTGAGGCACGTGGAATCCACGTCGAAACAGGGCGTTTCGGCGGCTCGCGTGTCCAATTGTTTTTTTATCAGGGCGGCATTGAACGGAATGGGATGGTCGTAAGAGGCTCCGGCGGCAATCAGCAAGTCCAAGTCCGTCAAGTCCAGCCCCGCCCGCGCCAAAGCCCGGCGCAGTGCCTCGGCCCCCATCGAAGCCACCGATTCTTGCGGGCCTGCCCAATGGCGGGTGTCCACGCCGCTGTTTTTCCCGATCCAGCCTTGCGGAAGTTGCAGTTGCCGTTCCAACGTGCCGGAATGCACCGCCGCACCCGGCAGGTATTTTTCAATGGCGCGTATCTTGACTTGCCTTACTTGGATTTGTGTCATTCGGGTTCCCCGTCGTCAAAGCACCTTGTTATCTTGCGGAATTTTCCGCCCCGCACAAAGGTAACACCTTGCCGAACGTGCATGGGTATGTTGCGGATATCTTTCAAAGCCAAGGCTTCCTCCACGCCCTGCCTGATTTGCCGGGAAACCGATTCAAAGGCCGCCGCTTCGCAATCCACTTCGATAAGGATGCGGTCTTCGGCGGTCTGGACAATGCGGTACGAACGGAAACCATCAGTGCGGCGGGCAATCATCCAGCTGATCAGGTCGGGGTAGACGCGCGTCTGCCCGCCGCCGAAAACCAGTACATCGTCGTCGCGGCCTTCAATCCGTTCCAAGCCCGTCAGCACCGACCCGCACGGGCAGGGCGTGGCGCGTTCGGTCAGGATATCGTCCAGTTCGTAGCGTACAACGGGCTGGCTGGTGCGGCTGAAGTCGGTGATGACCGGATGGAAACGTCGGCCTTCGATGTGGTTCTTTTCAATCACCATGAAATCTTCGTTCAAATGCACGGTTCCGTGCGCGCAACTCACGCCCAAGAAACCTTCGGTGCATTGGTAAACCTCCGTGACGGGCAACCCGAATACGGCGGTCAGGTAGGCTGAGTCTTCGGGGTGCAGCACCTCGGCAAAAGATATGATCTGGACGGGACTGATGCGCAGCAGGCCTTTCTGCTGCCGGGCGGCAATGTCCAGCAAAACCGAAGGCGGCGCGGCCACAATGCCGGGTCGGTAGGCATCCAGAGCGGCCAGCAGTTCGTGCATGGGCTTGAAGATGTCGAAATACCGGAACTCGAACAGCGACGAACGGATGGAGCCGTACAGGTTGCTGTCGGCCCGCAGGAAAAAAGCGATTTTTTGTTTCTTGAAAAGCACCGGACGGATCACCCGCGTCATCACCAACGCCACCCATTGGGCACGCTCATTGTCAGACACCACAAACAAGCCCCGCCTGCCGCTGGTGCCCGTCGAAAGCCCGATGGTCAGGCCGCCGAGCCGGGGCGCAAAGTCACGGCTTTCCTCGGCTTGCAAGGCCAGTTGCATGGCCTGCTCTTTCTTCACGCCTTGGGTGTTTATCCGGTCGAAGTGTTCCATGAAAGCCGTTTTGCCGATGACCGGACACTCGGCCAGCGTTTTTTTTCCTTCCACCAGCGGCGCGTAAAAGGGCGAATGCCGGAGCGTGTTTTTGAAAAAATCCCGCAGCCGTTTTTGCTGGTGGTTTTCCAGGCTTTGCCGCGATTTGAACTTCCGCGCCAGCCGGAACCGGAGCCAGTAACCGATGATTTTAAGCTTCATAAGGCGTTTCGGGGCAATGCGAAAATAGTATCTTTTCAAAAGGCCAAACCCGGTGGTAGGCCGACAGTTTTTCAAAGCTCGACACGTAATCGCGCCAGTTATCGAAAAAGAGTTTCACCACCTTCCGGGGCATGATTCCTGCCTCAAACGCACGGATGTCCCAAAAGGCATCGGCGGCAAAAATGACCGCACCTTCCCCGCTTTCAATCCGCGCACCCAGCATACCCCGTGCGTGGCCCGGCAACTCAATGAGTTGGATGGAGCCGTCGCCAAACAGGTCGTACATGACCAAACCCGAATGCGGTTCGGTGCGCGGTTCGGCCAGGCTTTCCAGTACCGTTGTGCGTTGTTGCAGGTCGTGGGGCAGCAAGCCGGGCAGTACCCCCTTGCGCACGGCGGCAAAGCCCTTTTTGCCCGTGGCCTCGTCCAAGGCACTTTGGCTGCACACAAACCGGGAATGCGGAAAATCGCGCAGCCCGCCGATGTGGTCGGCGTGGAAATGCGAGATGAGGATGGTGGAAATGTTTTCCGGCAATATGTCGATACTTCGGAGTTGCGCCACCGCCGATTCGGGTTCGGTGATGAACACGGGCGTTGCCCAAGCGTAAAATTTGTAGGGCAGCCGCGCGGTGGCGCTATAAAAGCGGGTAGTGTAGCCGGTATCAAACAGGATGTTGCCGTGTACCGGATGTTCCAGCAGCAGCCATGTGGCATGGAACCGGATGGTTTCGCACCGGGCTTGCGGGTTCGCCATCCGGGCATCGGCCAGGCAGTAGCCTGACCGGAAAATCCTGAATTTTACTTTCACTTGGGTTGTGTGTACCATGCTATGAATTCATCAAGTCCTTCGCGCGTGGTTTGCACGGGCTTGTAACCGAGTTTTTCCCTTGCCAGCGAAATGTCCATTGTCATTGACTTGGCCAAGATGCCAATGCCGTATTGGGTGATTGCCGGTTCGGCATCCAAGCGCAGCCAGCGGTGTTTTTGCTCCGTGAGCCAAGCCGCCGCCATCACCAACGCGTACGGCAGGCGGCGCGTGACGGGCTTCAAGCCTAATTGTTCCAATACGTAATTTACTTGCTCCCAGAGCATTACGGGTTCGCCGTTGGTGATGTTGTAGGCAAGCCCCAAGGCACCGGACGGGGCATTGAGCGAGCAGATAACCGCCTCAATCACGTTGCGGACACACGTAAGGTCGGCGGCATTGGTTCCGTCACCGACAATGCGCAGTTTGTGTTCGCGGTACGCTTTCAGCACGCGCGGAAAAACCACCGTATCCTCGGCACCAATAATGGCTCTCGGGCGCAACGCAATGGTTTCCAAGCCGTTGCCATTGGCGGCCAGCACCATCCGTTCGGCCTTGAGTTTGGTGGCGGCGTAGGCATTGACCATGCTTGCGGGCAGCGGGTCGCTTTCCGAAACCTGCCAGCGGTGGGTGTAATCGAAATAAATGCTGGGCGTTGAGATGAACACCAACCGGCGCACCCGGTTTTGCAGTGCCGCCGCCAGCAGGTTTTGCGTGGCCGTGACGTTGGCACGCTCAAAATCCTCAACCATGCCCCACGGCGACGACAGGGCGGCGCAATGCACCACCGCACCGGCACCGTGCAGGAGCCGCCCGCAAAATTCTTGGTCCGTAAGGTCGCCGGCCTCGAATGTGCAGCCCGCCAGCTCCAGTTCGGGTTTCTTGCTGTCGCTGCGCGATGTGCAGGCAATCCGCGCACCGGGATAGGCCCCCGGCAGGAATTTCGCCAGCCTCGCCCCCAGAAAACCCGATGTGCCGGTAACCACTATTTTCCCGTAGTCTTTCATATGCGGGTTTCAAGGTAGGGATAATAACCGTTATGCCTTGCAACGGCACATCAAAAGGGCGGGTTTGGTGTTTTTGAAAGCTGAAAGCCCCGTTTCCGCCTCTGGCGGAACTTTTAGCTTTAGCGGGGATACTATTTTCCGAGAGGCAGGGTTTCTGTTTTTGATGGCTTCCCGAAAAACACCAAAGCCGCCGCCCAAGAAATTTTCCGCGCCGCCCAATCCGCCTTTGCGCAAAAGCGATTCCATCTGAAACGGGCTTGCACCCGTATCGTGTACCTATTTGGGCGTTTTTTCAAACTTGCGAAATATCAGAATAAAATTCTTTTCTTAGTTTGTAAATAAAATATTTTCCAAAGAATATTTCTAAAAGACTGTATTTTAAAGAATATTATTTTTCATCCGTATTACATCATTTTTCCGTACCGTTTCTGCCGCGTTGGATACCCGAATCTGTCCTTTATTTTTGGTTCATAGCCGGGTCAACTGCACAGCGTAAATGGAGCGACCGGAAAATAATAACAGACAAAGTACGAAAACAATTAAAAACAGGTGCGGCACAGGCCTCAGATGCCCGGCCAGCATTGACACCATGCCACCCGGAAAAACCGACCGAATGCCGAATGAAATTCCCGTACACACATTTGAAGTTCCAAAAAACATTGTCTTCCAACTAAACCCCCGCCCACCCATGCGCTTGCCTTCGTCCATTGCCCGCTTCTGCTTTGTGCTGTCTGCCGCGGCCTTCCTGTCGTCCTGCAAAAAGGAAACCGTAGAAGTCGCCATTACGGTGACCACCCTTGCCGGCAGTACACGGGGCTTTGCCGACGGCACGGGCACGGCCGGCCGGTTTGATTTCCCCAATGGCATCGCGGTGGGGGCGGACGGGAGCCTGTACGTGGCGGATTATTACAACAACCGCATCCGCAAGATAGAACTGAAGTAAGCCGGCTTGAGGCCTTGTTCCATTGCCCGGAAACACGTGGTGGCGGTGTGTGCCACAGGCCGCAGATGCCGGAAATGAATCAAGTACCCGCTTTAAATTTGACGCAACCGGGCGGTGATTGGAAAACCTGCCATGAAAAGCCCAAACCCGCCGGACGACAAATTGTCCGGCGGGTTTGGGCTTTTGTAAAGATACTATTTCGCTTTCGCGCGTCGGAGACGCGAATCCGCAAACACCCCGATTCAAAATCGGGGTGAGCGACTTTTTTCAACGGCAAACGCGAAACGGGTTTGGGCTTTCCAAAAGATACTATTTCCGAAACGCACAAGATTCAAAGCTTGTATTTTTCCAGCAGCGGCACGCCTATCTTGTTGGTCAGGAATGCCAGTGCCTTGAATACGCGCTGGCGGTAAGGCTTCAGGTGGGCCACGTACACCGCCGAATACTCCACCGAAGGCACGCCGCCCCGCAACCGCTTGAAACCCGCCGCCCCCGAACTCAGGTTCAGCGTTTTTCCGGTTCGGTATTTATACTCGAATATCAGTTGGATGGCGTGGATGTACAGGCATTCCTTGGGCGGGGCGGCCGTATCGTAACCCACCAAAGGCGAGGTGATGGTGTCGCCAGGGGTGAACAGGCCCGCAAAGGCTTTCAGTTGGTTGCGGGCATCGGCATAGCCTTGGAAATGTATGGTTTTGTTGTGGTGCATCTGCCGGAAATACGCCAGCGTGAACTGCGGGTTGTGGCGCGAATATTTTTCCAGGTACAGCAGGTTGTACAGGTGCCACGCCTGCGCCAAGTGTCCGCGCATGGCATCATGGTCCAGGTACCGGAGTTTTTTGCTCCTGACAATCCGCCGATCCTGTTTGTTGTTGTTGCGTTTAATCCAACCGGCAAACGGTTCGTCGTACAGATACACTTGGCGGCTGGCCAGCAGGAGATAGTTTTTTTCCCTGAATTTTTCCAGCAGGTGGGCGTGCTGCCGCACATTCAGCGAACGGAATATGAGGGCGTGGCCGGGATATTCACGGGTCAGGAAATTGGTAATGGCCGGTATCTGCGCGCCGCTCCATACCGGGTAGGGATTGGTGGACAACAGGAAATTATTGACATGGACGTTCCTGTTTATTTCAGCCGATTTGAGCCATTTTGAAACAGATTTGATAAGGGCGTGCAGCATCCAGCGCACCGGCTTGCGGGTGATTGTCCGCGAAATCTCGTCGTTGGCATACGGCACGTAGGCCGTGTAGGGCGAACAGACGTAAGAGTTATCCCATTCGGCATTATTGATGGAAACCGGAAAACAAATACCCTCCGACACGCCCAGCATCCGGAATTCGGTTTCTACGTTGCCTACCAGCCCCGAAACCGGCTGGCTGGCAAACACGCGGCAGAAGTCTTTCAAAACCCCTGCGGGTAGCTCTTCTGGCTGCATCCATTGTATTTCCATGCCGGTTTGCGCGTCAGTTTCCATGTCCGTTCCATTCAATGTCGCCGGTAGCGGCTTCAAGCCATCCGGTGCGGCTGGCAATAGCCCGGCAGCCGATTTCCAGCAGCCCCAGCGGTTGCAGCAGGAACGGCAGTGGGTCGTTGCGGCGAAAAACGACATCGGTTGAGTGCCGAACCCTTCTTTTCATAAAAGACAGCGGCTCTAAAACCGCCAACGCGCATTTGAGCGAATATTCCCTGCCATCCGGCAATTCCAAGTCACCATCCTTCAGAAAAGCGGCGGCCAAACCGCTGCCAATCAGGTGCGCCCCGCTGGTGCTGCGCGGGTTGCACTCAATGAAAAATGGCTTGCCCGACTCATCCACAATGACATCAAAACACAGTTGTCCGGTATAGTTCATGGCTTGCCCGAATGCCTTTACCTGCCCGAAAGCGGCGGGGTGCGACACCGGTGCGAAAAATATGCCGGCCCCCCGGCCCACGCGGTACAGCGGGTGGTAGGCCGCGTAGGCTTTCAGGCGGCCCGCGTCCCAGACCGAATAAAGGCATATTTCATGGCCGCTGATGCGTTTTTGGGCAATCCAACCGGCTTTTTCAAGTTCTGGAAAGAAGGTTTCCGCAACCGACTGCCCAATGATTACGCGGCTGGCAAAACGCGAGTAAACGGGTTTGAAAACATAATCCGCACTATTGTTCCAATCCGTGAATTCAGGCACGGCAACGGTTTCCGGAATTTGAAAGAAGGGTTTTGCCACCTGCGAAAATGTGCGTTTGTTGTGCAGCGCGTCCATCAGTTCGGCTTCGGCGCACCAGGTTTTGCAGTCAAATTCATTTTTGAACAGGGAAATGTAAAATGCCTCCTCACACGTTGGCACCAAGTGCGTCACGTTTTCGGTGGCGATGATGCGTTTTATTTTTGCGGCGAATGCGGCGGCCTTTTGCCTCGGCGGCGGCAGCACGCAATACTTGTCAACGGCATCGCTCCAGCGGCCAAGCGTCAGGCGCAGCGAATCGGCAAGCAGCACCCGGTGCCCGTGCTGCTTGAAACTCCGGGCCAGTTCGAGGGCCACGGGGGCACGCGCCCCGGTAATCAGTATGGTTTCCAACTTGCGGGCAGATTGTTTGGCGGTTTCACCGGCGGAAAGCGGCAAACCTTGCGGGCCGGTTGAAATTCCGGAAAGCAAATGTTTCCGGTGCCGGTTTGCGCATAATCCGCCATATTCGTGAAAATCCTTGGCGAATCAAATGCGGGGCAGGCTAGGAACCGGATTTGGCCGGGCAAAATAGTATCTTTTTTTAAGCGCAAACCCCGCCGGTCGGCAAAACCGGATTGAAAAAACGGCACCAAACCCAACAGTGAAATGAAAAGGCAAACCTTGCAGGCAAAATACCTGAAAAGCATCTGCTGGACAGGAAATGTACTGACAGACTGGCTGGATGGCGGTACGCAGTATTTTCCGGATGCGACGGTAAAGCAGGCCGCACACGGTTTCCTGTCCTTCCATGTGTTCGACAGTTGCATCAGTTCTGATAATGGGGAATACGCGTTTGTGTACCAGAAACTGGGAACAAAAGGCGTGCTGATGAAAAACGGTGACATACTGCGCGAAATAAACAGGTCGTACTACATGGCAGACCGTTACGAATATCCGGCAGCTTTTGCAACGGCCGGCAATGGAAAAACCTACCTGGTTCACTGTCCGGTCAGTTATTGCCAGTTGGATTTTGAAGATGTGGAAACGGGTGAAATTGTGACCAACCGTGAAAAAAGAAACCCTTCCGACTGTTTTCATTCAAGGCTGGAAACAAGCCCCGGCAACCGGTATCTTTTGAGCAGGGGATGGCTGTGGCAACCCGTGGATGTGGTGCAGGTGTACGACATGGAACAGTGCCTCCTGAATCCGGCCCTGCTTGATGTGCCCGCCAACAGCCACCCAAAGTTGGCAGCCGAAGTGCCTGCCGCAAGTTTCATGGACGGCCAAAGGCTGCTGGTCTATACGGGCGAACGTATCTTTGACAGGAAAAAAACCTTGAAAATTCCCGAAGGTGCTTTGGCGGTGTGGAACATCCAGGAAAATAGGGTTGAAACTGTCCACAAACCCGATTGCATGATTGCAAACCTGTTTGCTGTCGATCAGGATTTTGCTTGGGATTTGTACGGTTTTCCCAAGCTCATCAATCTTAAAACCGGCAGGATGGAAGGCAAAATCGAGGAAATACCTTCGGGCAAGCAATGCTCGGCAATCATCAACCACAAAGACCCATTCCCGCAGATAGCCTTTAACAAGCACACCCGGCAAATCGCGATTGCCAACCTTGGCACCATCGAACTGCTTTCCGTTTGAAGCGGCACGCCGCAGCCAGTTGCGCCACCCGAAAATAGTATCTTCCGAAACACCCAAACTCACCCACCCATGAAAGCCATCCAAATTACCGGATACGGCGGCGCGGAAGCGTTGCAATACACGAATATTGCCAGGCCCGTGCCCCAAGCGGGCGAAGCCTTGGTGCGCCTCACGGCCATCGGGGTCAATTTCATTGACGTGTACCAGCGCACGGGCCGTTATCCGGTTGCGCTGCCGTTCACGCCCGGCTCGGAGGCTGCGGGCATAATCGAGACCGTCGGCGCAAACGTGACTGGCTTCCAACCCGGCGACCGGGTAGCCTACGCCTCGCATATTGGCAGTTATGCCGAATACGCCGCCGTGCCCGCCGCCAAACTGATTCCCGTACCCGACCCGATAGACGACAAAAGTGCCGCCGCCGCGCTGCTGCAAGGGATGACGGCGCATTACCTGAGCCACGGCTCCTACCCGATCCGGCGCAACGATACCGTATTGGTTCATGCCGGGGCGGGCGGCGTGGGGCTGCTGCTCACGCAGATGGCCAAAAAATTGGGTGCGCGGGTGATCACCACAGTATCCACGCAGGAAAAGGCCGAACTTTCGCGCCAATCCGGTGCTGATGAGGTAATTATCTATACCGAGCAGGATTTTGAAACGGAAGTGAAGCGGCTCACCAACGGGCAGGGGCTGCCGGTGGTGTACGACTCGGTGGGCAAAACCACCTTCGACAAAAGCTTGGCCTGCCTGCGTCCGCGCGGTTATCTGGTGCTTTTCGGGGCTTCCAGCGGGGCCGTGCCGCCGTTTGACCCGATTGTGCTGGGCAAAAACTCGCTGTTCCTGACCCGCCCGACCTTGGCGCACTACACCCTGACCCGCGACGAACTGCTGCACCGCGCCACCGACGTGCTGAATTGGATCGGTGACGGCAGCCTGAAACTGCGCATCGAACACACGTATCCGCTGGCCCAGGCCTCCCAAGCCCACCGCGACTTGGAAGCCCGCACCACCACCGGCAAACTGCTGCTGATACCCTGACCGTTGAAAAGCGGGTTTGCCCTTTGGAAAGATATTCATGCGCCGTGGCGTACTGTTTTCAGTCCACGGAAAAAACCGTAGGAGCTGCCCTTGCGGCTACCCGAGTGACGGGCGAATTGCCAGCGGGCGGGTTTGGCCTTTCCGGAAGATACTATTTTCGGGACTGGCCTTTTCAATTCAAACGCGGGTCGGTGGGGTAGTTGGCAAGGGCGCGGTACTTGCCCTCCATGCGGCGCAGGATGCCGCGCCAAAGCTGGCCGGGCGGCGTGCCGAAGATGAAATCTGGGTCGGCTTGCGACACAATCCAAGCGTTTTGCGCAAGTTCGGCGGCCAGTTGTCCGCCGCCCCAACCCGAATAACCGATGAAAAAGCGGATGTCAGCGGGCGTGATTTTGCCCAGGTTCAGCAGGGTTTTCACTTGGTCAAAATCGCCGCTCCAGTAAAGCCCCTCGGTAATCCGGGTGCTTTCTTCAATCATGCCGCCGAGCCGGTGGATGAAATGCAGCGTGTTTTGTTCCACCGGGCCGCCCACGCCAAGCGGCACATCGGCATAAAAATCCCCGTCAACCACGTCTTTCAGGGTCGGTTCGGAGGTTTGGTTCAGCACCAGGCCAAACGAGCCTTGCTCGTTGTGTTCGCAGAGCAGCACCACACTGCGTTCAAAATTCGGGTCGCCCATGAAGGGTTCGGCAATCAGTAACTTGCCTTTCGCGGGTATTTGTGCGGCCATGTGTGGTAAGGGTTGGAAGAAAAGCCTCCCCCCAACCCCCTCCGAAAGAGGGGGCTTTCAAACAGGCGGGTTTGGCGGTTTTGAAAGCTGAAAGCCCCGTCTTTAGCGGGGATACTATTTTCAACGGACGGAAACAGCCGTTGGCAAGCCAACTTACAAAAATCGCGTCGGCCATACAAGAAAGGTCTTATTTTTGCAGGTGTCAATTATCTTTTCGCATTCAAACGCATTTTACATTTCATCCCATGCTCAAAAAAACCTCTTTTTGGATTGTCGTGCTGCTCGTGGCGGCTTCCTGCCAGCAGTTGAAACAAATGGCCAACTTTACCAAATGTCAGTTCCGCATGGCATCGGTGCAAAACACCAGCCTTGCCGGGGTGGACGTGCAACAAGTGCGCAGCCTTTCGGATCTGAATTTTTTGCAGGCGGGCAAAATCACGGCGGCTTACGCATCGGGCTCCATGCCGCTGAGCCTGACCGTGAACGTGGACGCGCAAAACCCCAACGATGCCGCCGCCGCCATGAACAGCATGGAGTGGATATTGCTGATTGAAGGCAAGGAAATCGTGAATGGCGTGCTCAACGAACGGGTGGCCATTGCGCCGGGTGGCGGCACGGCCGTGATTCCGGTGCGCATCAATGCTGATTTGCGCAAGCTGCTGGCCCAAAACTCGATGAACGAAAACATAAATCTGGGCTTGGGTCTGGCCGGAAACAACGGCAAGCCATCGCCCAAGATGTCGCTGAAAATCAAGCCTTCAATTATGATTGGCGGTTTTTCGGTTCCCTATCCGGGCTACATAAACCTGAGCACCAATTTCGGGAATTGAATGCGTTTTCGGCTGAACCATTTGCGCTTTTATTCGTTTATGAAAGTGGTGGCGGCCGCCACCAGCAGCAGTGCATCTTGACGGACAACGCCTGTGGCGTGCATCTCCCCGGGGTTCCTGCGGCTCATTTTCGACCCTACAGAAAGGAGGTACAAATGTCTAGTCCCAAACGAGTTTTGTCAAACACTACCAACCACCCTTTTTCCGGTGTCGGCGTTTGAACGTTTCAAATGAAACGACTGCGGCTAAAATGCGTGTTGGCCCGTGC
>JAYWIH010000015.1:0-20373 GCA_043789005.1 Sphingobacteriales bacterium | reverse complement strand
TGCCCTTGCGCTGGCGTTTCTGGTAGAGAATCTGGGCAAACTGCTCCACCTTGTCTTCCGGCTCTTCGGCCACGTCAATGATCTGGCAGGTTTCAAGTTCTATGTAGTTTTCGGCCAGTATCTGCCGTATTTTCTGCCGGTTACCCAGCAGAATCGGTATGGCAATGCCGTCGTCCACCAGAATCTGGGCGGCTTTCAGGATTTTATACGTGTCCGCCTCCGCAAAAACCACCCGTTTGGGCTGGCTCTTGGCCAATGATATGATCGGGGCCATCAGTTTCTGGCTGATGCCCACGCGCTTTTCAAGTTGCTGGTGGTAGGCTTCCCAATCGGTGATCTGGATGCGGGCCATGCCCGAATCCATGGCCGCTTTGGCAACGGCCGGGGAGATGGCGGTGATCAGGCGCGGATCCAAGGGCTTGGGAATCAGGTAGCTGCGTCCGAAAACCAACGTTTGGTCGTTGTAGGCGCGGTTCACCGATTCGGGCACGGTCTCCTTTGTCAGGTTGGCGATGGCATGAACGGCGGCCAGTTTCATGGCCTCGTTGATTTCGGTGGCCCGCACATCCAGCGCACCCCGGAAAATGTACGGAAATCCCAGCACATTGTTCACTTGGTTCGGGTGGTCCGAGCGGCCCGTGGCCAGGATGGCATCGGGTCGGGCGGCCAGCGCAATGTCGTAGGCGATTTCGGGTTCGGGATTGGCCAGCGCGAATACAATCGGGTTGGGGGCCATGCCCTTCAGGTGTCCGGCGGTAATGACATTGCCCACCGAAAGGCCTAGGAACATATCGGCATCCTGCAAGGCTTCCATCAGGTTGGTTACGGGGCGGATGGTGGCAAACGCCCGGCGCATCTCGTCCAAGTCTTCACGGTCGGTGCGCAGGATGCCGTTTATATCGTTCATCACGATATTTTCGCGTTTCACGCCCAGCTCCACGTACAGTTTTACGCAGGCAATGGCGGCGGCTCCGGCTCCGTTGACCACAATCTTAATGTCGCCGATGTTCTTTTTGACGATTTCCAGGGCATTGAGCAACGCGGCCGACGAGATGATGGCCGTGCCGTGCTGGTCGTCGTGCATGACGGGTATGTTCATCTGCTTGCGCAGTTCCTGCTCAATCTCGAAGCATTCGGGTGCCTTGATGTCTTCCAGGTTGATGCCGCCAAACGTGGGTTCCAGCGATTTGACGATGCGGATGAATTCCTGCGGGTCGGTGCAGTCTATCTCAATGTCGAACACGTCAATGCCCGCGAATTTCTTGAACAGCACGCCTTTGCCCTCCATGACGGGCTTGGAGGCGTGCGGCCCGATATTGCCCAGGCCCAGCACCGCCGTGCCGTTGGAAATCACCGCCACCAAGTTGCCTTTGGCCGTGTAGCGGTACACATTGTCTTGGTTCTCAGCGATTTCCTTGCAGGGTTCGGCCACGCCGGGCGAGTAGGCCAGTGCCAAATCCAATTGTGAACTGAGCATTTTGGTGGGCACCACTTCAATCTTGCCGGGCTGGCCTTGTTCGTGGTAGGCCAGTGCGTCTTCGCGGCGTATTTTCAGCGGGGCCAAAGGTATGCGTATGCTCATGGGGTCGGTTTTTGGTGGGGCGGAGGGTTGCCGGAATGTTCGGAAAGACCGCTTCCGGCCGATTGGCCTTTGGAAAATAGTATCTTTTGAAAAGGCCAAACCCCCTTGCGCAAATGTAGCGGATAAAGTCAGGAACTAAAAAGTGAACTGTGCGGGCCGCGATGCATTCGTGGGCCGCTGGACTTGGAAAGTCCCGACAGGCTTACTGAAATAGTATCTTTCAAAAACGCCAAACCTGCCACAATCAACTCACTTTCAAGGCTTTGCCCTTGCGTTTTTTCAGCGGAACCTCAACCGTGACGGTAGTTCCGTGGCCGGGGCTGCTGTCTATGCGGTAGGTTCCGTTCATAGATTCGATGCGCGACTGGATGTTGCGCAGCCCGACACCGCCCGTGGCTGGGCTGGTGAGCAGACCCCGGCCATTGTCCTCGGCCATTACGGTTATCTCGTCAGTGGTACGGACAATCTGGATCAGGGCGGTGGTGGCTTGGGCGTGCTTGATGATGTTGTTGATCAGTTCGATGCAAACCGAATAGAGATTCACCTCGATGTCTTTTTCCAAGCGGTTTTCCATGCCGAAGAAGACCAGGTCGAAATAAATCCGGCCGCTGCCATTCACGTTGTACACCATTTGGCGCAGGGCGGCTGTGATGCCTTCCCTTTCAAAGATTTCGGGCAGCATATTGTGCGAGATGTTGCGCACTTCCACGCAGGCGTTGGTCATCATGGCCAATACGTTGCGGTACACTTGTTTTTCGGCTTCCGAAAACTGATCCGCGTTGATGGTTTCCATGTTCAGTTTCAGGGCCGTGAGCAGCCCGCCGAGGTTGTCGTGCAGTTCGGCGGCCACGCGTTTGCGTTCTTGGGTTTGGCCTTTTGCCAGTGCCTGACCTATTTCCTCGTTTTTGCGCCGCAGTTCGCGGTTGGCCTCCAGCAATTCGGAGGTGCGCAGGTGTACGCGGTCTTCCAACGTATCCGAAAGCAGTTTCAGGTAGTCGTTCATGCGGGTCAGTTGCTCCTGCTGCACGGCAATCTCCTCATTCTGCCACCTCACTTCAGCGGTGCGGGCGGTGACTTCGCGTTCCAAGCGGTTTTGCCTTTCCTTCAGCGTTCCGCTCCGCAAACGGCGGGTTGCCTGCAGCACCGATCCGGCCAAGATTGTCGCCGTACACATGAACCACCAGGTTTTCCACCAGGGCGGCTGCACGGTGATGAGCATTGAAGTCCAGCGCGGACTCCAGACCCCGTCGCTGCTGCTGCTCCTGACCCGGAATTCGTACTGCCCCGGAGCCAGGCTGCTATAACTCACGTAGCGCCGGTTGTCGGCATACACCCAGTTTTGATCCAAGCCCCGCATCTGGTATGCGTATTGGTTGCGTTCAGGATTGTGGTAGTTGAGGGCGGCAAATTCAAAGGAAAGGAAATTCTGGTCGTGGCTGAGCATTACCGGGTTGCGGGCGGCGGCACGGTAGTCGGTCTTGTATTCGCGGTCGAAAACGCGAAACGAGGTCACTATTGTCGGCGGCCATTGGAAACCGGTCTTGATGCTGTCCGGATGGTACACGAGCAAGCCCCGGCTGGTGCCTTGGTATATGTTTCCGGCTTCGTCGCGCACCGCCACAACCCCCGGATTCCCCTCCGTTGGCCCGCTCCGGTAACTGGCAATGCGGTTGGTGCGGATATCGAGTTTGGCAACGCTGGCACTGGTACTCATCCACGGGTTGCCCTTTAAGTCGGTAATGACATTGAAAACGGGCATTCCACCTACGCCCACGCGGTAATGCGTGAATCTGCCGGTTGCCACCGCGAATTTTTCCAAGATGCCATTTTGCGATCCCATCCACAGCACGCTGTCGCCAGAGTTGTGCAGGCAGGTCAGATGGGTGGCTCTCAGGCTGCCGGGGTTTTTCGGGTTCTGAGAATAATACGTATAGGCATTCCTGCGCACATCCAAGCGTGCCAAACAGTTGCCGGAGGCTTGCGCTGAATCCGAAAAAACGGGGGCCGAAGAGAGGAAATACACATACTCGCCGCCTTGTGTTGCCATCGGTGTCGGAAAGGTGGCCCGCCTGCCGTTGCCGGTGGCGGCGGGATTGAAAATGGCTGGCTGGTAATTGGCAATTTGCCCGTTGCGCACATCCAGCTTCGCCAAGCCGTGTTGTTCGCTGCCCATCCATATTGCTTGGCTTCCCGGCACGGATGAACCCACGAACCCCGTGTTTTCCAGTTTATTAAGGCTGTCGTTGAGGCTGGCCCGGAAGGGTTTGGGTTGGAGCCGGCGGCGGGCCAAATCGTATTGCGCAAATCCGGCACTGGTTTCCAGCCATAGTGAATTGCTCTTGGCGGCGATGGAATAGACCGAGAATGTACCCGGCAAACCCATCGGTTGTTTTTGAAATGATTTGTGTGTCGGATCGAAGAAATACAGTCCGTTATCTGTGCCGAGCCACACGCCCGCCCGGTTTTTGTGCTGTCCGGTTGCCAATGTGTTCACATTCACTCCCGAAAAGCCGTTGGCATTCTCCGGATTGAAAGGGTAAAAGGCAAAATGCCTTGGTTGCAGGTCGGCAACGCAAATGCCCCCGAACGTAGCAACCCAGAGCAGCCCCTGCGAATAATGGAAACCCCGGACAAAGTCATGGCTGATGGTTTCGGGGCGGCTTGCGTGGTGCTTGTGCCGGGTCATGTTGCCGGAGGCCAGGTCAAGGCAGTTCAGTCCGTTTTCACTGGCCATCCACAGCTTACCCCCGGTTTCTTGAACTGCCCATGTCTCGTTCTCGCTCAGCGTGTTCACGTTTGCAGGATTGTGTACGAACTGCTGCGTCACCTGCCTGGTTTGCAGGTCCAATTTATTCACGCCCTTAACCGTGCTGACCCACAAAGCCGGTTTCCGACCCGATGCCGACACGCTGCGCACATCATTGTGGGTGAGGGTGCGGTTTTGGCCGGGACGGTTGCGGTGGACGATGCACCGCCGCGTGACCGGATCGAATTCGTACAGGCCGTTGCCACTCGTGGCAATCCAGATGGTCTCCCGTCCGTTGTACACCGTTCTGGTAAGTGAGTTGAACTCGAGGCGGTCGAAACCGGGCGGGTTCATGAAGAAGCAATTGTCAGACCGGCGGGTGGCGGTATTGTATTTTACCAATACACTGCCTCGGCGCTGGCTCAGGGTGGCAACCATCCATACTACCGGGCCGTCGGTCTGGAATTGGCGCACAAAGCTTACGTGGCGGAAAAACGGCGCGAAAGCGGGCAGGTGCTTGGCGTTGGTGAACTTGCCGGTTTTCCTGTCAAATTCCCACAGGCCCGACTCGCGCCACAACCCTATCCAGAGCTTGCCGTTCACTTCACAGATATCCGCCACCGTGAAATCTCCTTGCACCGGATTTTCATAGTGCTTGAATGTATAGCCGTCGTAGGAATAAATGCCATTGTTGGTGCCTATCCACATAAGCCCGTCGCTGTCCTTGAAAATGCGGCGGGTTTCCAAGCTGTTCATTTCCGGAGAGGTTTCCAAACGCCTGAAAGTGACCGGCTGGGCCAAAACGCCCGCATGGATATGAACAAGGGTAACCAAAATCAGGGCAACTCTGAGCAACATGGGCAATGCGGGAAACTGAAGTAAACCGGAATTGAAAATCCGTCGGGATGTGGAAATTGGTTGTTTTTTTCCGGCGAGGAAAACCGCTTGTCGTCCCGCCGGTATCCGGCAGAGAAATTTAGGTAACTTCGCGTGGTTTTCCTATCATTGGCGTATCAAATAATTTGGTGCAGGGGCGCGGGTTGCGGCGAAAGGGCTTTTTCAAGCCAGTGTAGGCCGCCAGCAATCCGTAAAACAGTATCTTTCAAAAACCCCAGACCTCCCATACGCCTGCAACCACGATGATAAGAATAATGGTAGCCGACGACCACCGGCTTTTTCTGGACGGGATGGTGGCGATACTTTCGCAGATTGGCGATATTGAAATTGTCGGCACGGCGCACAATGGCACGCAAGTATTGGCGCAACTCGGCATCCAGACTTGCGATGTAGTGGTGATGGACATAAACATGCCCGTTGCCGATGGCTTGGCAACCGCGCAATGCATTAATGAACAGTTTCCGCCGGTCAAAGTGGTGCTGGTGAGCATGAACGCCAACCCGGAATATGTAAAGGCTGCGCTGCGGGCCAACGTGTCGGCCTACGTGCTCAAGGAATCGGGCCGCGACGAACTGGAAAAAGCGATTCGCACGGCAAGTGAAGGTGGAAAATATTACAGCGAAGCGGTAATGCTCCATTTGGCTTACGAATATATGCCCGGCCAGCCGCCCGCTGGCTCCCAAGCCAAACTCACACCGCGCGAAATCCAGGTGCTGAAACTGCTGGCGCAGGAATTTACCGCCCCCGAAATCGGCGAAAAACTTTTCATCAGCCCCGAAACCGTAGAAACACACAAGAAGAATATGCTCAAAAAACTGAACCTGAAAAATTCATATTCATTGATGAAATATGCCATCCAGAACGGATTTGCATGATCAACGGCGCGGGAAGCCGAAGGGCAGGAACGGCATTTTCTGGGCAAAGGCGGGTTTGGCGTTTTTGAAACATACTATTTTGGGCATTGTTCGCGTGCCTTGAATACTGCTTGTCCCCGAAAGTGGGTAGAAACCGGATACCCGCAAACGGTGAGGCGAAAATCCGGTTTTCCGGTATTTTCCCGATGGAAAAGAATGCGAAACTTTGGGGGAAGTTACATGGCCCGCATACATGGCGCTAAATGTTTCTGAGCGGCATCCGTGCCAAATGTTTCGAGCCACTTCTCCCTTAAAAAACCATGCAACCGGTATCTACTACCCGCAACCACAGTTCACTGCTTGGCGGAAACCCCGCTGACGAATCACGTTTTCTGGATCAGTTTTACCTTTCGCACCGCACGGAATTCATGAAGTGGTCGTATAAAACCTACGGCCTGCCACCCGAAGCCGCCGTGGATATTTACCAAGATGCCGTAATTGTGCTTTTTGAAAAATACCGCCAAGGCAAACTTACCGGGCTTCGTGCCACGGTCAAGACGTATTTTTACGGCATCGCCAAAAACCTGATTTTCATTTACCTCAAAAAGCAGAGCCGCCAAATGGCTTACGCCGATGCTTTCCCGAATTCGGATGTGGCCGACACGCAACACTGCAAGGACGTGGACGGCGGGCAGGATTGGGTGGAAGACACGATTGAAATCATCAGCCGGGCCGTGGGAAACTTGTCCGCACGGGGTCAGGAAATCATCCACTTGTTTTATCACGAGAAGAAAAGCCTGCGCGAAATAACCGGCATTTTGGGCTACAGCAGCGAGGATGTGGCCAAAACCACCAAGATGCGCTACAAGAAAGCATTGAAACAAATGGTGGAGGAGGAGATGAACCGCCAATGTGCCGCCTGAAACCGACCGCACGGCGTTGGTATGCCGTTGTATATTGTGGCGGGCAAAATGGCAAAGGCAGCCACGCAAAAACCCCGGCTATGAGCCGGGGTTTTTGCTTTTTGAAACATACTGTTTTCCAATCGCTCTCCCGAAACCGACAATCAGGCTCGGAGACGTTTATCGGCTTGCAAGTAATCCATCAGCCCACAATCAATTTCTGACCCGCCTGTAAGTCGTTGCTTTTCAGTTTGTTAAGTTTTTTGATTGTTTCCACGGGCACTCCTTGATTTTTGGAAATGCTCCAAAGCGTGTCGCCGGGCTGTACTTCATACACGCCGCCGCGCGGTTTGGCGGGCAACGGGGTTTTGCCATTCTTGGCGATACTATTTTTGACGGCACTTTTTTCGTTGGCGACCGGCAACGCTTTAACCGCTGGAGCCGCTGCCATGGCTTGGGAAATACCGGCTTTGGGGCTGGCCTTTTCCGACTTCAGGCGGCTGGCGGTTTGCTGCCGCACCCAAACGGCAATGCGCTGCCCAGCGCGAATGCTGTTGCCGCGCAGATTGTTCCAGCGGCGTAACTCGCTCACGCCCACATCATACGCTTCGGCAATGCTTCCCAGTACATCGCCCGAGGCCACGGTGTGCATCAGCTTTTGGCGGCCAGCCACCGATGCCTCGGCTTTTTTACGTGTTTCCTCCCGTGTGTCCTTCGGTTGGGGGGCAATGCTGGCGGCCAGCATTGAAAGGTCGAAACCGGTTGCGGATGGCGAGGCTTGCTGGCGCGAGGCGGCCAGCAGCATATCGGGCTTGTATTCGCGCAGCACCACCGCTTTTTCGGATGGCAGGCGGAGCGGGTAGTTTTGTGGGTGGGCCGGTATCAGGTTGCGTTTCAGGTGCGGGTTCAGGGTCTGGATGTCTTCAAAAGGCACATCCAGTTCGGTTGCCAGCAGTTTCAGGTCAATGTTTCGCGTGATGTGAACCGTGTCGGAAGCAACGTAGGGCACGGGCGTGTCAATGCGGAAAAGATAATCCTGATGGAAATTCATCACGTAGGTCACGGCCACGTAAATAGGCACGTATGAGCGGGTTTCGCGCGGCAGGTACGGGTATATTTCCCAGAAGCTGGTGTGGTTGCCCGACCGGCGGATGGCACGGCGCACCGCTCCCGGTCCGCAATTGTAGGCGGCCAAAGCCAACTCCCAATCGGAAAACATACCGTAGAGCTTTTTCAAGTATCCGCAAGCCGCTTGGGTTGACTTGTAAATATCCATGCGTTCGTCCACGTAACCGTCTTGGTACAAACCCTGCTCCTTGCCCGTGTAAGGCATGAACTGCCACAGGCCCACGGCTCCGGCGCGCGACACTGCCTTGGGGTTCAGCCCCGACTCCACTACTGACAAGTATTTGAGCTCGACGGGCATTTCTTGGGCTTTGAATTCGGCCTCGAAAATCGGGAAGTAAAACGACTGGTGGTTGAGTACCCGCTGGGTGAAGTCGCGTTTGCGCAAGGTGAAAAATTCGATGAATGCCTGCACGTCCTTGTTATAATGCAGCGGAACCGATGATTCAAGCTGGGCCAGCCGGTCGGCGATTACTTGCCCGGCGTAATGGAATGCAGTGTCTTGTGTTGGAAGCGTGTCTGTGTTTTGGCGCACATTGCCGTAGATTTCGGCGGATGCCGGCCCGATTGGCAATTGAACCTGCGAGATGCAGGTGCCGGAAAAAAAGAGGGGAATGCAGAAAAATCCAATTTGGCGCATCCGGTGCATTAGTGGTATAATCATGGCGGGCAAAATTTACGTGTTGCGATAGGGCTTTTGGTAATGGCAAAAATATGACTTTTCCGATACATAACTAACAGGAATGTATTATAAATGCCCAAATCATATTTCGGGCCGGAGTGGGGAATGAGTATGCTGAGGGAAAACCGGCATCGGCTTGCCTGACAAACAACCCTGATCCGCAACCGGACAGCCGCCCGCTGACGCGTGAAAACTTGGTTTAGGATACGGAAAATAGTATGCGGGAAAACATCAAAACCCGGCTGGCCTTTGCATCAGGTACTGCGCGAAAGCCAGCAGTTTGGCTTCGGCAAACGAGCCGCCCATGAGTTGGATGCCGATGGGCAGGCCCTGTGCATCCGTGTCGGCGGGGATGGCGATGGCTGGAATGCCCGCCACATTGGCCTGTACCGAAAAAATATCGGCCAAGTACATTTGCAGCGGATCGGTGGTGTTCTCACCGATTTTGAAAGCGGTGGTGGGAGCCACCGGCGAGAGTATGAAATCGTAGGCCTGCAACAACTTATCGGTTTCCTGTTGGATGAGTCGCCTCACTTTTTGAGCCTTGGTGTAGTACGCGTCGTAATAATCGGCACTCAGCACGTAGGTTCCCAGCAGGATGCGTCGCTGCACTTCCGGCCCGAAACCTTCGGAGCGCGACTTCTTATACAGGTTTTCCAGAGAGCCGGAGTCGCGGCTGCGGTGGCCGTAACGCACGCCATCAAAGCGCGACAGGTTGGAGCTTGCCTCGGCAGTGGTCAGGATGTAATAGGTGGGCAGAATGTAATCCAGCAGCGGGAAATCCACGGATTCCACGGTGTGGCCGTTGCTTTTGAGCCAGGAAATGGTTTCGCGTAGGGTTTCGCGTATTTCCGGCGCAATGCCATCGCTTTCAACGGTTTCACGGATGTAAGCTATCCGGTGCTTTTGCCCGGCCGGTAGTGGCTGCGCATAGTTTCCGGCGGGCTGCTGCGCGGCGGTGCTGTCAAACTCGTCGCTGCCGACAATGACTTCGAGCAGCAACGCCGCATCGGCCACGCTACGCGTCAGGGTTCCGATACAATCGAAAGAGGAAGCGTAGGCCACCAGCCCGTGGCGCGAAACACGTCCGTAGGTTGGCTTCAAACCCACGAGGCCGCAAAAGGCTGCCGGTTGGCGCACCGAGCCGCCCGTGTCAGACCCCAGCGCAGCCAGGCACATATCGGCTTGCACCGCCACCGCCGAGCCGCCCGAAGAGCCACCCGGCACGCGCGAAACGTCCGCCGCGTTGAGAACCGGCCCAAACGCGGAGTTTTCGTTAGACGACCCCATGGCAAATTCGTCGCAGTTCTGCCGGCCGATGATAATGGCATCCTCGTCAAGCAGGCGTTGCACGGCGGTGGCCGAAAACTGGGATACGAAGCCTTCCAAAATGCGGCTGCCCGCCTGCAAACCGTGATCCTGATGGCAAATCACATCTTTGAGGCCGATGACCATGCCCGCAAGCCGCCCGGCTTTTCCGGCGGCTATTTTGGCATCAATCTCGGCGGCGCGGCTCAATGCCTCCTCGGCATATACTTCCACAAAAGCGTTGAGGTGTGCCTGGCGGCGGATATTGGAAATGTAATGCCGGGTCAGTTGCAGGCAGGAAACATTGCCCGCCCGCAAGTCGGTGGTGATGTCGGCAAGGGAATCGTATTTCTTCAAGGCAAGTCAGGTTGGCGTGTCGGCCTTGCGCTTCCTGCCAAACATCCAGCAAGCACAAGGCTCCGGCAAAGTTGGGAAATATAACACCCATCATCCAAGCCATTCTGCCGTTTTGTTTCCTGAAATTACTCCGGGCCACGTCCGCAATGGCGTAAACCCGGGCAAAAACAGCCGCTACCGGAGAATTTCCCCGACTTCCAAAAAAGCGGGGCTGGATTATGAAGACACTCGCACAGAAGAGGTTTTGGAACAATAAAAGCCGTGGCACAGGATTTTTTCGGGAAAACACACGGCGGTGCTTCCGTCAAAAATACTATGCTACGGCTTTGCAAAACCCGCTTGCGGATAATACAGCCTTGCTGGTTGGCGGCAGCCAGTTATTTGGCCACTTTTTTCGGTTCTTCCTTTGCGCTTTCCTCTATTTCGGTTTGTACTTCACGGGTTGCATCTTTGAATTCGCGGATGCCCTTGCCCAAGCCGCGTGCCAGCTCGGGGATTTTTTTCGCGCCGAAGAAGATCAGCACGAACAATACGATCAAAAATATTTCGGGGCCACCCAAGTTGCCCAAAAATGCGAAGACTGCTGCAAATTCCATGTCTGTGGTTTTTTAATGAATAAACAAATATACGAAACTACCGGTGACTAAGGATGTGTGGAATGCCAATAAATTTTTGCCGCTTTTTTATCTGACACCGAAAAGCGCAAAAAGGTTCGCTTTCAGGCCGCCGAAAACTTGCCCGCAGCCGTTGCGCAGGGCGGCAGGACTTGCGTTTTTCCGGGCCATGACTACCTTTGCGCCATGAGCCAACCCGCCTTTTTCAACCAGCCTGCGTGGGTGCGCCTGCTGCCGTTTGCAGTGATATACGGCGTGTATGCGGCCGGCCTGCCACTCGATGTCATGGATGTGGATGCGGCGCAATACGCCGAACTGTCGCGCGAGATGTTCGAGACCGGCAACTACCTGCACATATACGAGCGGGGCCGCGACTACCTTGACAAGCCGCCACTGGTTTTTTGGATCACGGCGGTTTTCTACCGCATTTTTGGCGTGTCCGAAATTGTATTCCGGCTGCCTTCGCTCTTGTTCTCGCTTTTGGGCAACTACGCTACCTACCGCCTCACCCGCCGCTACTATGGCTTTGAAACGGGTTATTTGGCCGCGCTGATGGCGGCCTCGTGCCAGGCGTTTTTCCTTTTCAACCACGATGTGCGCATGGATACCATGCTTACCGGTTCGGTAATCTTCGCCATCTGGCAGATAGATGCGTTTTTGCTTACGGGTGGGCTGGTGCACGTGCTGCTGGGTTTCACGGGCATTGCGGCCGCCATGCTCGCCAAGGGGCCTGTCGGGCTGATGGTGCCCGTGCTGGCATTCTCGGTTGACTTTGCCGTCAAGCGGCAGTGGCGCAATTTTTTCCGCTGGCAGTGGCTGGCGGGAATGGCATGGGTGGGCCTGCTGCTGCTGCCCATGTGCATCGGCCTCTACGAGCAGTTTGATCTGCATCCCGAAAAAACCATGTACGGACGCACGGGCACATCGGGGCTGCGGTTTTACTTCTGGACGCAAAGTTTCGGGCGGATCACCGGGGAAAGTACCTGGCGCGACGACTCGGATGTGTTTTTCTTCATGCACACTTTCCTGTGGGCTTTCCTGCCGTGGTGCCTGCTATTTTTGGCCGGGCTTTTTTGGAAAGCCAAAAATCTGGCTGCCAATCGGTTCCGTTTGCCCGCATCGGCGGAAGCACTGGCGCTGGGCGGGTTCGTACTGCCTTACATTGCCTTTTCGGCTTCGCGCTACCAACTGCCGCACTACCTGTTTGTGTTGTTTCCGCTGGCGGCCATGCTCACGGCCGCTTACCTGTATCCGCTGCTGGTGCGGGCCGGGCGGGCCGCCCGCGCATGGCGTTGGATACAGTTGTTCGTGGGCGGGGTGGTGTGGTCGGCGGGATTCCTGCTGCTTACCGCAGTGTTTGCACCCGCGCCGGCCTGGCTTTGGGTAGCGGTAGCCGTTTTTGCGGCGGCGGCGGTTGCGTGTGGCTTCCAGCGCAACCCCCTGTACTCGGTCGTCGGGTTTTCGGTGTTCAGCATCGCGGGAGTGAACCTTATCCTGAACGCCTATTTCTATCCGTCGCTGTTTCGCTACCAGTCCGGTTCCGTGCTTGGCGCGTATGCGCGGGCACACGCCGTGCCCGGCCAAGGGCTGTACGCCTACCGCCACCATCCGCATTCGCTTGACTTTGCGGCCCGCCAAGTGGCATCCGGAGTTCCGGCGGGCGGCCTGCTGCCGGGCAAAGGCATACTTGTATATACTGATACGGTAGGAATCCGGGAGCTTGAGCAGGCGGGAAACCGGTTTTCAATTGTCAAAACCACAGACGATTACGCTGTTTCCATGCTTTCGCTGCCGTTTCTTAACCCGGACACCCGCAGCCGCAACGTGAGCAAAATGTACCTGCTGCGCACCCGGTGAACAGTGGCGGAGCCAAGCTTGGAAGCCCCGCCAAAATAGTATCTTTCCGAAACGCCAAACCCCCGGTTGCGGCGGCCATCAAGCAAGAGCCAGTTTTGCCGCCGAAAAGTGCATGGCGATGGTCGGGGCTTCGGCTTGCGGCAGCGTGATGTGGATGCGGGTCCATTCGTGCTCAATGCTTTCCACCTTGATTTCCCCATTCAGTTTTTCAATCGCTTTCTGCACCACGTACAAGCCAAGGCCGTTGCCTTTGGATGCTTCCGAGCCGCGATAGAAAAGATGGAAGATTTCGGGCAGCATTGTTTGTGGTATTCCAATGCCGTTGTCGTGCAGCTCAATGCCCACTGTTCCGTGCATCTGCTTGATTGTGAGGCGGATAATCGGTTGGCGGCTGGCGTGGCGGCATCTGAAGATTACCGCATTGTCCATCAGGTTCTTGAGGATGAACGTGACCAGGTTCGGCTCGGAAACAAGCCTGAGCCGACTGTCAATCTGGATGTCGAACCGGATGTGCGAGGCGTAAGTGCTGATCATGGACGACTGCCGGATGTTCTCGACGATTTCCGTGAAATCCACTTCAAGACACTCAAAACTGTCTTGGTTGATGGTGTTTATCATGGAGAACTTCTCGAGCATATTGTCCATGTTTACCGCCGTGTCGTGGATTTTCTCGAAAAGCATTCGTCCCGAAGTTTCGTCAAAGCCCAGTTTGGATACTTCCACCAAGCCCATGAGTGTAGTGATGGGGCGGCGCAAATCGTGCGAGGCGCGGTAGAGAAACATATCCATTTCGCGGTTCACCTTGCCCAGCGTCAGTGTCCGCTCGTGTACAATGCCCTCCAGATTGGTGTTTATCACGCGCAGTTCTTCATTGGCTTGGTACACTTGGTCTTGGATATCGAGCAAGTCGCGGTTTTTCCGGGAAATCTCATTGTCCTTGTTTTCCACCAATTTCTGCCGGCTCAGGTACAGAGCCACCGTGCAGGCGACGACGGCCACGCAGAGGGCGGCAGCGCAGTAAAGTAATGTTTGCTGTACCGCCATTTCCCTTTTCAGCCGCCGCAACTCCTGCGCCGCACGGGCGGGGGTTACTGCGGATACGGGCTGCGTGGCAACTGCAGCAAAGTTGCCAACCATTAAGGTAATGAAAACGACAAGAATAGTGGTGTAAACGTTTCTCATCTGTATTGTTTCTGATGTATGCTGATTGAATGCGGTCTGAAAATTGGGGATTTTCCCGAAAAATCGCAATTCAACCCCGTTACCGGACGTACGGTCGGCCGGTTTCTGACATGATAATGGTGCGCCAAGTGGAGAAATATTCATTTTCGGGCGTAAAACCAACGCAACCGGAACTTACCAAAGGTGGTGTTTGTGTATGGCTGTTTCGGTAACCGGGCGCGATTGGTGCTTCCAAAACCGTATGCCTTGAAGGTCAGGGAGTTATAAATGGAGACGTTTGGAAAAACAGAATGGAAGTGGTGGCCGGACACATTGAAACCGTTGAAAGTCAATAACTTGGAATGGAAGCGGAAAAAAACGTTTTTTTGCTTTCCCCGACACCCGCCCTGCACTTTCACCATGCCCGCCAACACGCAAACGGATTGCGCGGCGATGCCGGAAACGGATTTTGAAACTTTCCGGGTATTTTCCTTACGTGGGCTGTTTTCCGGTGCGTATGTTCCGCACAGATGTGTCCGGCAACCCCATCAATCAGAAACCCGCCCCGGCTTTCGGGGAGCCAAGGCGGGTTTGGGGTTTTCAAAACATACTATTTTCGAAATCGCGGAACGGAATCGCTTCAATGTGCCGCCGCCTCCAGATGTTCGCGCACGTTGGTCAGGGGCAGGTTCCACGCATCGGCCACGCCCTTGTAAACCACCTCGCCGTGCACCACATTCAGCCCCAGAAAAAGCTCTTGGTTTTCGCGGCAGGCGCGTTGCCAGCCCTTGTTGGCCAATTGAATGGCGTAGGGCAGCGTGGCATTGGTCAGGGCCAGCGTGGATGTGTACGGAACCGCGCCCGGCATATTGGCCACGCAGTAGTGTACCACATCGTCAATAATATACACCGGGTCGGCGTGGGTGGTTGCGTGGCTGGTCTCGAAACAGCCGCCTTGGTCAATGGCCACATCCACCATCACCGTGCCGGGTTTCATAGTCTTGAGCATATCGCGGGTAATCAGGCGCGGGGCTTTGGTACCGGGAATCAGCACGCCACCCACAATCAGGTCGGAAGTTTTGATCATTTCGCGGATGTTGTATTCATTGGACATCAGCGTGTCCACGTTGGCGGGCATGATATCTTCGAGATAGCGCAGGCGCGGCAGGCTCACGTCCATGATCGTGACGTTGGCACCGAGTCCGGCGGCCATCTTGGCGGCTTGCGTACCCACAATGCCACCACCCAGCACCAGCACGTTGGCGGGCTTCACACCGGCCACGCCACCCAACAGAATGCCACGACCCTTGTGGGTTTTTTCCAAGTATTTTGCCCCGGCCTGCACCGACATCCGCCCCGCCACTTCCGACATGGGCACCAGCAGCGGCAGGCTGCGGTCGGGTTTTTCCACGGTTTCGTAGGCCAGGCACACGGCCTTGCTCTGGAGCATGGCGTGGGTCAGTTCTTCGGACGAGGCAAAGTGGAAATACGTGAAAACCAGTTGGTTTTCCTTGATAAGCCCGTATTCCACGGCCACCGGCTCCTTTACTTTCATCACCATTTCGGCGATGGCGAAAGTGGCTTCGGCGGTGGGCATGATTTCGGCTCCGGCCCGCACGTATTCCTCGTCCGCAAAGCCGCTGCCTTCGCCCGCCGTGGCTTGCACACACACGCGGTGGCCGTGTTTTTTCAGTTCGGCCACGCCCGCCGGGGTCACGGCTACGCGGTTTTCGTTGGTCTTGATTTCCTTGGGAACGCCGATGATCATGGTTGTCAATGTTGAATGAGTGAATAATGGAATGATAGAATAAAAGGCGGGTTTGACCTTTCTGAGAGATACTATTTTGTCAGATGAAAAAGTTTTTTATTCCGGCAAATCTATTGTTATTGGGAATTGTTTCCAATAGATAGGTAAAAATAAAAAAACAAGACTGCATTATTGAATTTTGATAAACTTTATTTCCAAATTAACCTTTGATAAACATTCTTTTTGGAAAAAAATTCTGCAACATGGAAAACCTCGACAAACTGGACGTGGATATATTGCGGCTTTTGCAAGCAAATGCGCACTATACCAACAAGGAAATTGCGGCGAGGCTCAAGCTCACCATCACGCCCGTGTTTGAACGCATCCGGCGGCTCGAAAACCAAGGCTACATCAAACAATACGTCGCGCTGCTCGACAAGCAGAAAATCGGCAAGGCGCTGACGGCGTTTTGCAGCGTGTCGCTGCGCCACCACACCAAGGAGAATGTGGAGCAGTTTGAACGCGAAATCCAGCAGTTCAGCGAAGTGCAGGAATGCTACCACGTGGCCGGAGCGTCGGATTTCCTGCTGAAAGTATCGGTCAAGAACATGGCCGAGTACCACGATTTCGTCCGCAACAAACTCTCGACCATTGAAAACATCGGCAACCTGAACAGTTCGTTCGTACTCAGCGAAATCAAGTACACGCTGGCCTACGACATCTAAACAAATGCCGCCGAAATAGTATGTTTTAAAAGGGCAAAACCCGCCTTTTTTCCAACAAAAATTCCCCGCCACGCAATATTCCCCGGTATTCTGTGTAAAATTGTGGTCTTATCAGTTTTTCACCAAACAAAAATAACAAACAGTATGAAAAGAAAGCTACTACTCAGTATGGTACTTTGCTTGTGGATGGCCGGCATGGCCACGGCCCAGGAACGCAAGGTGACCGGGCGGGTCACATCTTCCGAAGACAGCCAGCCGCTGCCGGGCGTTTCGGTTATCGTAACCGGCACCACTACCGGCACAACAACGGATGCCGCTGGCGGCTACAGCATCAGTGTGCCCGCCACCGAAACAAAACTCACCTTTTCCTTTATCGGCTACTTGAAAGAGGAAGTAGCAGTGGGCAGCCAGACTGAAATAAACATTTCAATGGTGCAGGATGTCAGCACCTTGAACGAAGTGGTGGTGACGGCCTTGGGTGTGGAACGCAGCCGAAAATCATTGGGATACGCCACGCAGGAGTTACAAGGCAAGGATTTGACCGATGTCCGCACGCCCAACCTGATCAATAACTTGGCTGGCAAAGTGGCGGGTGTGGTCATAAACCAAGGCACGCAAGGGCCGGGGGCTTCGTCGCGGGTGGTGCTTCGCGGTGACCGTTCATTGTTGGGCAACAGCCAGCCGCTGTATGTGATTGACGGCATACCCATTGACAACACACAGGCCGGACAGGTTGGCGAATTCGGTGGTTCCGACTTGGGCGACGGCATTGGCAACATCAATCCCGACGACATTGAGTCCATGTCCATACTCCGGGGAGCCACGGCGGCGGCATTGTACGGTTCGCGCGCCCAAAACGGCGTAATCATGATCACCACCAAGAAAGGAGCCGCCACCAAGGATTTGGGAATCTCCTACGGAGTCAGTTACTCCACTGAGTCGCCGATGTATGACCTCAACTTTCAGGACCAGTATGCGCAAGGCGAGAACGGTAACTACCTGTTCAACAATGAGAACAGTTGGGGTCCCAAAATCACCGGGCAGTCGGTGGAAGACTGGAACAAAAAGACCTATCCGCTTGCCAGCCAAGACCACGTGGGGGCGTTTTTCAGGCGGGGAAGCACGCTCAATAATTCATTAAGCATCAATGGCGGCACCGAGAAAACGCAGTTGTATTTCTCCGCCACCAACTTGGTCAGCAATGGCCTGGTGCCGAACAACCAACTGAACCGCACTACCCTGAATCTGCGCGGAACAGTTAACCTGAGCAGCAAACTGACTTTTGACTCAAAAATCACGTATCTGAACCAGCGTATCGACAACCGCCCCGAAGGTGGCGAAGGCCCGCTCAACCCGTATTCCAATGCCATCCGGATGCCCAGCACCGTACCCGATTCGGAACTGGAAAATTATGAGTTGGTGGCAGGCAGCGGACGTGCGTCGCAGAACTTTTTCCTTGGCAACAGTGCCATCATTGCCAACCCCTATTACGTCGCCAACCGGTTCAAACTGCGTGAAGTGCGCAACCGGGTGATTGGTTTGGCTTCCGCCACGTATAAGTTCACGGATAAGTTTTCGGTGTTGGTACGCGCCGGTCTGGATACTTATTTTGACAATGATGACCGCAAAGTGTTTTCCGGTGCGCCCCTGCCATTGGCGGGCAATAGTGCGGGCGGCGACTACCGCACGGCTGCACGCCGCGTCACGGAATTCAACACCGATTTCTTGTTGACTTACAACACGAAAATCGCCGGTGATTTCGCCCTGAACCTGCAAGGTGGCGGCAACCTGCGCCGTCAGGTTTCCAGTTCGTCGGTGCAAAATGCCGGAGGGTTGGACATCCCTAATTTTTTCAATGTCACCAATGGCACAAACCGCGTCATCGGGCAGGGATTCGGTGAAAAGGAAGTGCAGTCGCTGTATGCGTCGGGCCAGTTTTCGTACAAGGAATTCCTGTTTCTGGATGTGACGGCCCGTAACGACTGGTCGAGTACGCTGCCCCGGAGTGCATGGTCTTATTTCTATCCGTCCGTGTCCTTGAGTGCTGTTCTGAGCGATATCATCGCGTTGCCGCAAGAAGTCTCGTACCTTAAGGTGCGCGGTTCGGTGGCCGGAGTCGGCAATGACACCGACCCTTACCGCACGGTGCAATACCTGTCGCCTTCCAATGGGGTGGTGGGGACAATACTGACCAACGAACCCACCCTGACCATCGGCAGCCGGCTGAAACCCGAAAGAACCCGGGCCTTTGAAACCGGCGTGGAGGCAAAGTTTTTCGGAAACCGTTTCGGTTTTGATTTCACCTTCTACCGCACCAATACATTCAACCAATTGGCCACACTGCCACAGTCGCCCACTACGGGCTTTACCAGCCAATTCCTGAACTTGGGTAACATCCAGAACCAAGGCATTGAGTTGCTGCTGAATGCCAAGCCACTGGCGGGAGATTTCACGTGGGATGTGTCGCTGAACTACACCCGCAACCGCAACAAGGTGATAGAACTGGATCCTGATGGAAAAATCACGAATTACGGCTTGGGCGGCAACCGGATTGCCAACATCGGTGCCATCAATGGCCAGCGCATGGGCGAAATCACGACAAGGGGTTTCCAGCGCGATGCCAACGGCGCGATTCTGATTAATCCGAACAACGGTTTGCCCCTCACCACCGCCAATGTGTACGTGGGCAATGCCAACCCGGACTGGCTGGCTGGCTTGAACAACGCATTCTCGTACAAGGGTTTTCGGTTCGAGTTTCTGATTGACGGACGATTTGGCGGTAAGGTAGTATCGCATACGCAAGCTGTTTTGGCAGGTTTGGGACGCATGGATTATACACTTGATGGACGGGAAGGCAACTTGGTGGTTGCGGGCGTGAGAGCTGCCACCAACCCCAACGGAACACTTCAGGTAGATGACAAAGGCAAAAACGTGCCAACCGCCGTCGCTAACGACCGCGCCGTTACCGCCCAAGGTTACTGGCAGAATGTGGGTGGCCGGGCAAACCCCGTGGGCGAGGCGTTCACGTACGATGCCACCAATATTCGCCTGCGCCAATTCACCATCGGATACCGGTTGCCGGTTTCCTTGCTGGGCAGAACACCATTCCGGAATGTGAACGTGAGTGTGTACGGGCGCAACCTGTTTTTCCTGCTCAACCGCGCGCCAATGGATCCTGAAGTTGCCCTCAATACCGGCCTGAACGGTCAGGGACTTGATTTCTACGGGCTTCCTTCCACGCGTTCCGTTGGCGTGAGCCTCAACGTGACTTTGTGAAATTCATTTACAAAAAACCTGTATCAGACATGACTAAATATATAAAAATCATCGTGGCAGGCTTGTTCCTGTCTTTTGCCCCAATGTCCTGCACCGACCGGTTCGAGGAAATGAACATTGACCCCAACCGGGTCACGCTGGACGATCCGGCAGTGGCGGCGGGTGCGGCAAACGCCTTGTTTTCGTCCGCCATTTCCAACGGACTGATGCGCGCCTTTGAATTCCAGCGGGTGCAGGCACTATACGTGGACTTGTTTTCTCAATATTATGCCACCAGTGCGCCGTATTTTAATACCGACAAGTACCAAATGAACCAGACTTGGCTCAATGCGGGCTGGAATCTGTTTTACCCGCGCGACATTAACAACTTGGCGACGATCATCAACAGTGAAAACACCACCAGCAACCAGAAACTGATTGCCCGCACTTGGAAGGTTTTTCTTTTTCACCGGATGGTGGATATGTACGGGGACATTCCGTATTTCAACGCCGCTAAGCCCAACGAACCGGAAAAATACGATAGCCAGCAAGCCATTTACG